>DASQFE010000135.1:0-8696 GCA_035633295.1 Ilumatobacteraceae bacterium
GGAGATGCGCCGCCGGGCCGATGCGGCGGGCTGGCTGCGGCTGGCCTTGCCGGAGGAGTACGGCGGGCGAGGCGCCAGCAACCTCGCGATGGCGATCATCCGCGAACACCTGGCGCACCGCGGCCTCGGCCTGCACAACGATCTGCAGAACGAGAGCTCAATCGTGGGCAACTTCCCGACCGTGCTGATGATGCGCGACTTCGGCACCGAGCAGCAGAAGGTCGACTGGATGCTTGGCTTCCTCGACGGCACCCGCCGGTTGGCCTTCGGACTCACGGAGCCGAACCACGGCAGCGACGCCACCTACATGGAGACCACCGCCGTGCGCGACGGCGATGAATGGGTGATCAGTGGGATGAAGCGCTGGAACTCGGGCCTCCACCACGCCACCCACGACATCATCTTCGCCCGCACCTCCGGCGAACCCGGCAGCCCGAAGGGGATCAGCGCATTCCTCGTGCCCACCGATGCGCCCGGCTTCAAGGTCGAGTTCTTCTGGTGGACGTTCAACATGCCGACCGACCACGCCGAGGTGAGCCTGACCGACGTCCGCGTCGGGGCCGATGCGCTGTTCGGCGAGGCTGATCGGGGCCTGGAACTCGCCCAGCACTTCGTGCACGAGAACCGGATCCGTCAGGCGGCGTCGTCGCTCGGTGCGGCCCAGTACTGCATCGACGAAGCGGTCGCCTACGCCAACAGCCGGACCACGTGGGGCAAGAAGCTCTCGGTCAACCAGGGCATCCAGTTCCCGCTCGTCGAGCTGCATACGGAGGCCGCCATGCTGCGCCAACTCGTGCGATACACGGCGACGATGCTCGATACGAAGCATCACATGGAGGTCACGCACCTCGTGGCGATGTGCAACTACCGAGCCAACCGTCTCGCCTGTGATGCAGCCGACCGTGCGATGCAAACCTGCGGCGGCGTCGGCTATTCCAGGCACATGCCGTTCGAGCACATCTATCGCCACCACCGCCGCTACCGCATCACTGAGGGGTCCGAGGAAATCCAGATGCGCAAGGTCGGCCAGCACCTCTTCGGCTTCGGCCGCAAGTAATCGAGACGCAGGGTTCAGAGGAAGGGTGCAGAGGAAGGGTCCAGAGGAAGGGTTCAGAGGAAGGGTCCAAACGTCACGTTTGACCCGGCACCGTGTGACGCTTGCTGGGGTACGGTCGGGCCATGGGAGCACGCATCGCACGGATCACCTTCACCGGCAGCCAGGGAGCGGAGTTGGCCGCCCGACTCGACCTGCCGGCCGGGCCGCCGAAGGCGTTCGCACTGTTCGCCCACTGCTTCACGTGCGGCAAGGACATCCACGCGGCGTCGCGGATCGCCAACGCGCTGACCGAGGTGGGCTTCGGCGTGCTGCGGTTCGATTTCACCGGGCTCGGCATGAGCGACGGCGAGTTCGCCAACACCAACTTCACGTCGAACACCGAGGATCTCGTTGCCGCCGCCGACTGGTTACGGACCAACCATCGCGCTCCCCAGTTGCTCATCGGGCACTCGCTCGGTGGGTCGGCCGTGCTCGCCGTTGCAGGGTCGATCGCCGAAGTGCGCGCCGTCGCGACGATCGGCGCTCCGTCGAGCCCCGAGCACGTGACCGCGGTGTTCTCGTCGTCGCTCGACCAGATCGAGTCCGACGGCGCCGCCCAGGTGCAGCTCGCAGGTCGGACGTTCACCATTCGTCAGCAGTTCGTCGACGATCTCCGCGATCACGTCGTCACCGAACGTGTCGCCACGATGCGCAAGGCACTGCTGGTGCTGCACTCACCGATCGACAACATCGTCGGTATCGACAACGCGGCGGAGATTTTCCTCGCCGCCCGTCATCCGAAGAACTTCGTGTCGCTTGACGGCGCCGATCACTTGCTGTCGAGCGTCTCCGACGCTGCGTTCGCGGCGGCGATGATCGGGGCATTCGCCAACCGTTACATCGTCGATGAGAGTGGGGCGCTCGATGCACCACGCTCGGCGGCACCGGTCGTTGTCGCTGAGACGAGTCAGGGGGCATTCCTCAATCACGTGGTGGTCGGACGTCACCGGCTGCTCGCCGATGAACCCGAGTCGATCGGTGGATTCGATGCGGGGCCGTCGCCCTACGACTTCCTCGGGGTGGCGCTCGGCGCATGCACGTCGATGACGTTGCGGATGTACGCCGACCGAAAGAAGCTGCCGCTCGATCAGGTCACCGTTGAGGTCACGCACGGCAAGGTGCACGCCGATGACTGCGCCGAATGCGCTGACAACGAGCGATTTGCGGGCCGAGCGGGGATGATCGATCGATTCGAACGGGTGCTGCACATCGCCGGCGACGACCTCACCGACGCCGACCGCGCCAAGCTGCTCGAGATCGCCGACAAGTGCCCAGTCCACCGCACGCTCGAAGCCGCGAGTTCGATCGTCACCCGCCTTGCCGATCACGACCACGGATGAGCAAGCCTGTGACCAGCGCATCTCTTGACGATCTGGTCACCGAACTCCACCGTGCCTGGGCGTTCACCGATGCGCTCTGGCTCGACCTGACCGACGCCGAGGTCCGTTGGCGCCCGAACGAGAATTCCAGCGCGATCGGATGGCACCTGGGGCACCAGGCAGCGGTGGCGCACTTCATGGTGCGTAACCTGCTCGCTGCCGAACCGAGCCCGGACCCCGAACTCGATGCACTCATGGACAGCTCGACGCCCGAGCCTGACCGCGGCGGCCTTCCCGATCCGGAGCGCCTCGCCCGCTATCGATCCCAGGTGTGCGAGCGGGTGATCGTGCGCGTCGACGCGATCCGCGCCGGCGAAGTTGGCGCGCCCGAGCAACTGTCGGTGGTCGCCGCCGGGCTCGTGCGGGCCCTCGTGAACCACGAGTACCAGCACGACCAGTGGATCGCAGAGGTGCGATCGCGCGACCTCGGCCATCTGCTGCCGACGAGTCCCGTGTCGACCCATCTCACGATGCTCGACGGATACACGATCCTGCGTCCCTGACCCGACCCGCGGCTCACGCGCCGGCTGGCTGTACGCGGGCGAGCGAGCCCTCGCGAAGGCGCACGAGCGCAGCGTTGTATTCGGCGCTCATGATCGTGGCGATGGCCAACAGGCTCAGCCACGTGACCAGACCGAGCACCACGGCAAACTGGCCGTACGTGTCGCTCGCGTTCGAGGTGATCCGCACCACGATCATCGTGCCGAAGTGCTGGATCAATGTCGCGGCGATCCCCGCCGCGATCGAACCCGGCCACACGTCGGTCCACGACAGTCGCGCTGCGGTGAGGTACCGGTACATCGCAGCGACGATGGCGACGTTGATCGCCACGGTGCCGACGAACAACGCAAGGCGCCCTCCGAGCGGCAGGCCGGCCTCGTTGATCAGGGTGGTGAGGGCCAGGCCGGCGATCTGGGCCCCACCGATGAGGGCGAGCCCGAGCAGGGCCTTGCCACGCTGTTTGGGCATTGCATCGCGATGATCGACGTCGACTTCCCACACGTCATCGAGCCCGCCCTGTAGGGCAACGAAGGCCTTGGTGGCGCTCCACAGCGCGGCGCCGAGCCCGAGAACGAGGACCCACACGCTGCCGTTGAGCGACGTCGGGTCGTTCTGCAGTTGTTGGCCGATCACCGGGATGTCGGCGAGCGCGCCGTCGATGATGCGTTGCTGCAGGTCCGTGTTTCCCTCGAGGGCGAGCCCGAGGATGGTCGTAGCTGCCAGCAGCAACGGGAAGATCGAGAGAAAGCCGAAGAATGCCAGTACCGATGCGTTGCGGCCCGAGATGTGGCGCCGCCATCCGTCGAGCGTGTCGACGCCCACCTCGATCGCAGGGTGCTTCGCGCGCAGATTCATTATCCGGTCGCTCGTGGTCCACGCCATGGCCTACATCATGTCCGAACGGGCCAGACTCCAGTCGATCGGTTCGCGCCCAGCCGCCACGAGCGCCGCATTGGCGCGGCTGAACGGTTTGCTCCCGAAGAAGCCGTTGTGCGCCGACAGCGGTGACGGATGCGCCGACTCGATCACGACGTGCCGTGTGGTGTCGATCAACGCACGCTTGCGGCGAGCCGAGTTGCCCCACAGTACGAACACCACGGGCTCGGGCTTGTCGCTCACCACCTCGATGATGTGATCGGTGAACGTCTCCCAACCGTGCTTCTGATGCGACGCGGCTTGCCCGGCGCGCACGGTCAGCGTGGTGTTCAGCAAGAGCACACCGTGGCGCGCCCACGCTTCGAGGTTGCCGTGGTCGGGGATGGGCAGACCCAGATCGTCGTGAAGCTCCTTGTGGATGTTCGTCAACGAGGGCGGGATGCGCACGCCGGGGCGCACCGAGAAACACAGGCCGTGTGCCTGCTGCGGGCCGTGATACGGGTCTTGGCCCAAGATGACCACCCGCGTGTCGGCGTAGGGCGTCAGGTGCAGCGCGGCGAACACGTCGTCCGACGGCGGGTACACGATGTGGTGCTCGCGTTCGACGTCGACGAACGTCTGCAGCTCGCGCCAGTACGGCTGGTCGAACTGATCGCGCAGTAACGGGTTCCAATCGGTCGTCGGCATCGGCCCACCTGCCTAGCATGATGGTTGTGTTCGATCATCTTGAACGAGCTCGGCTCGCCACGCTGCCCACCCCGCTCGAAGCGGGTCCGACCCTTGACGGGGGCTCTCGACTCTGGGTCAAACGCGACGACCTGACCGGGCTCGGTGGTGGCGGTAACAAGGCCCGCAAACTCGAGTTTCTCTGCGGTGAAGCGGTCGCCTCGGGAGCGCGGGCGTTGGTGACGGTCGGCGCCGCCCAATCGAATCACTGCCGGATGACCGCAGCGGCGGGCGCGCGACTCGGACTCGAAGTGCACCTCGTACTGTCCGGCGACCGCCCCGACGAGGTCACCGGCAACCAGTTGCTCTCGATGCTGTTCGGCGCCCAGCTGCATTTCACCGGCGCCGAGGAGAGCCACTGGGGCGAACTGGAGATGGCCCGTGAGTCGCTGACCGACCAGCTCGCTAGGGAGGGCCTCGCTCCGTACGCGATTCCCATCGGTGGCAGTACCGCTGTCGGCGCGCTCGGGTACGCGGCGGCGTTCATCGAGCTGCTGGATCAGTTCGAGGGCGCCGGGATCGCTCCCGACCATGTGGTGTTCACGTCGTCGAGCGGCGGCACCCACGCCGGCCTCCTCGCTGGTCGAGCAGCAGCTGCCCACGGCGGCCGATGGGTTCCCGACGTGATTGCGATCGGCGTTGCCAAAGGTGTCAATCTGGGCCGCCCCGATGTCGCCGAGCTGGCCAACCACACGCTCACGCTGATGGGCTCCACGGCGATCGTCGCCCATGAAGACGTCGAGGTCGACACCCGATGGATGGGCGACGACTACGCCGTGCCCACGCCTGCCGGCGATGCTGCCATTCGGTGGGCGGCGCGGCGCGGCGGCTGGCTGCTTGATCGCACCTACTCCGGCAAGGGATGCTCCGGGCTGCTCGGCCTGGCTGCCGAGGGCCGGTTCGGTGGCGACGTCGTCTTCATCCACACCGGCGGCTGGCCGGCGTTGTTCGCTCCGGGCGGGGTTCCATCTGAGCCGGTCAGCCTCGACCGGTAGCGTTGTCTCCATGACGGACCAGATCCTCGACGTCGACCTGCTTGCGTTCGAACGTACGACCGGCACGCAACGCCGAGCTGTGGTCGACGGTGTCATGCGCAGCCTCGCAACCGGGTTCGTGTACACCAGCCACGACCTGTCGGACGATCTGCTCGACACCACCTACGGCATGCTGCGCTCGTTCTTCGAGCTCTCGCCCGAAGCCAAGCAGCAGTTCGTCGCGCCAGGCGCCAACGGCCAGACCGGCTACACCGGCCTGCTCGTTGAAACCGCTGCGTCGAGCGACAAGCCCGACTGGAAGGAGATGTTGAACTGGTCGGCGCCGATCGCAGCTGGTCATCCGCTCAAGCGCAGGTTCTCCACCGCCTACCCCGACCAACTGCTCCCCGAATCGGTGGTGCCGGGCATCACCGAGGTGCTGTACCGCTTCCACGAATCGATCGCCGATCTGCAGCGTCGGTTCCTGCGGGTCATCGCTGAAGGTATCGGATGTCACGAGACGTTCTTCGACGACATGGTCGCTGACGGCCCGACGCTGACCCGGGCGATCCGTTATCCGGCGATGTCCGAACTCGGCGAGCAAGGCCACGTCTGGGCCGCCGAGCACGGTGACATCAACCTCATCACGGCGCTGCCGCGCGCGACCGCTCCGGGGCTGCAGGTCAAAGTCGCCGACGGCTGGGTCGATGCGACCCCGCCCGACAACGCCGTCATCATCAACACGGGGATCATGCTCGAACGGCTCACCAATGGCGTGATCCCGATCGGGTGGCATCGTGTGGTCGCTGCCCCGGGTTTCGAAGGCGAGCGTTACAGCGTCGTGCAGTTCTGCCACCCCCGGCCGTGGACGATCCTGTCGCCGCTGCCGTCGTGCTGTACCGACGCCAACCCACAACGGTTCGCGGCGATCAGCGCCGAGGACGCGCTCGACGAAGTGCTCTACGAGATCAACCTCGTCGAAACCGCCCGCCGCGTCGGCTGACGCGTCAGGGTCGAAGCAACGGAGCCAACGGGCGATCCCCGTCGAGTCGCTGCGCGAGTTCGATCCAGATCGGCGTTGCCAGATCGAGCGGTGTGGCCCAGGAGGCGGGCACCTGGGGCGATCCACCGGCGCCGGGCCCGTACGGCAACTCGGGTGCCCACCCGCAACTCTCGCTCGGGTAGATCATCGCTGCCCACCCGGTAGCGGTGACCTGGCCTGTCGACGTGATGACCCATTCGGAGTCGATGTCACGGTTGTTGTCGGTGGTTTCGGTTGTGACCGGGTCGTGGAGCTCGGTCGATGGAGGGCCCGACCACGGGCCGATACCGGCCGCGCAGACCTGGCGAAACAGCGAGTCGATCACGGGTCCGTACGCATCGACCGGCGTACCGTCGAGATCCTCGATCGTGAGTCGGATGTGCGGCGCCACCGAGTCGGTGGCGATCTCGACCGTGGCATCGGTCGGCACGTCGGAGCGAATGCCGAGTGGGAGGGGGCTGGAGTCGCCCATGAAGCCGAGAACCTGTCCGGCTCGAACACTCGAGCCGACCTTCGCCAGCGCCGACAGCCGCAAGTGGGGTGGTGCGGCTCCGTCGTTGGTCCCCGGGTTGTCGTTGTTGAATCCGGCGAGCTTGTAGCTGCGACCGTTGGCGTCGGTGACGGTGACCGAAATGGTGCCGCCCGGTTCGTCGGTGACGTCGGTGACCACACCGTCGGCTACCGAGAGCACCGGTTGCAGCTTCACGCCGAACACGATGCCGGGGGCCTCTTCGGCGCACAGGCCGGCCGCTTCGATCTCCTCAGGTGTCGCCCCGGCACCTGCCCCAGCGTTCTGAGCGACGTCCTGAGCGTCACCGCAGTCAGGTGCCGCGAGTCGCGACGGGCCGATCACCGGGAACGCGATGGTGGCCTTGCGCTCGATCGCCGGGGCGGCTGTGTCGATCGCCTGTCCTGCGGGGAGTGCGGGCGGAATGCCGAAGCGCGCGAGGGCCTGTGCGAGGGTCAGCTGCTGAGGAATTGGCTGGCCGGACAGGAAGGCCCAGACGCCCAACCAGCGCTGCTGGTACTCGCGTACCGTGAGGACGTTGCCCGCCGAGGGCACGGGAACGATGTCCATCAGTGCAACGTCACGCGACGCTCGTGGGTAGTACCACATGACGGGAATCATCGAGACGTCGTTGTTCCACTGGGTGAGGAAACGAGTGACGTCGAGTGCGGCGCGTTCGTCCTGGATCTCCGGCGGGGCGAGGTACGAGTGCGAATAGCCGCCGTAGCCGTTCCACGTCGACGCAATGAACTGGTACGCGCCCGATGCATTGCCCCTGTTTGGCGGTGCGCCGTAGTTGCCACGGGATTCGACGTAGCGAATCGTCGCCAGGATGTTGGCGATCTGGGTCGGCAGCACCTGCACGTTGCGCGGCGCTGGTTCGGGCACCGTCGTGGCCGGCACGGTGGTCTCCGGGGCGATCGTCGTCGTGGCGGCCGGTGCGGTGTTCGTCGGTGGGATGGTCGTTGGGCCGGGCGCCGTCGTTGTGGGCGCGATCGGTGTTGGCTCGCTCGTGGTGGTGACGGGTGTCGTGGTGTCGGGTGTCGGAGCGACAGTTGTGGTGGTGTCGCTGGGCTCGTCGACAGCGTGTGCCTGCGACGCCATCAACACCATCGGCGCCATCGACGCGAGGGTCATCGCTGTCATCGTCGCAACGACGCGTCGGCGCGAACGCACCGTGTTGGTGGCGCTCATCGAATCGGTGCGTTCGGTTTCATGGCGGGGATGTCGTTCAGTCGGCGGTCTGGGCAACCCACAAGGGGTGAAACGTGTATCGGCAGGGCGAGCGGTTGAGTTGACCGGATTTCCACCGCACGCCCTGACCGTAGCCGTCTGACTCGCGAGTCTGCATCCAGCTACGGTTCGCCTCGTCATGTCCGATGTCACACCGCGCGACCCAGTCGTCGTCGATCCGCAGCGCACGAGCGATCCGCAGCAGCCCACCGATGTGATTCTCGCTGTAGATGTCGGTGCCCACAGTTTCCAAGCGGGCCTGGTGACGGCGAGGGGTGTCCTCATCGACCGGCGATCGGCCCCGATTGAAATCAACGTCGGGCCGGAGTCGAACTACACCACGCTTGCCGGAGTCGTGGCG
>DASQFE010000136.1:0-9731 GCA_035633295.1 Ilumatobacteraceae bacterium
ATGTCTCGACGTTGGAGCTCGGTTCGACGCCGGGCTCATCGCGGTAGCCCACGTACTGTCCGCGCACGAGGGCGTTGGTGTCGATCGGCCGCATCGCCGCGATCACCTTGGCCTTCTCGTCCTGCAGGAAGCCCGAGTCGGCTCCAGCCGGCGGTTCCATCGCCAACAGCGACACCACCTGCAGCATGTGGTTCTGCAGCACATCGCGGATCGCGCCGACGCCCTCGTAGAACGAACCGCGCCCCTCCACGTCGAGGGTCTCCGACATCGTCACCTGCACACTGCGGACGTAGTTGCGGTTCCACACCGGCTCGAGCAGCGTGTTGGCGAAACGGAACACGAGGAGATCCTCCACCGCCTCCTTGCCCAGGTAGTGATCGATGCGAAAGATGTGGTCCTCGCTGAAGACGTCGTGGAGCGTCTTGTTCAGTTCGATCGCTGACTGCAGGTCGCGTCCGAACGGCTTCTCGACGACGATCCGACCCCGTTGGTTCAAGCCGACGGAGGCGAGCTTCGTCGCGACGGTGGGGAACATGTTCGGCGGGATGGCCATGTAGAAGACGGCGACGAGCGAGTTGTGCCGGTCGAGGGTGGCGCGCAGATCATTCCAGGTGTTCTCGTCGGAGTAGTCGCCCTGCACAAGATCGAGCCGTTTGCAGAGTGAGTGGACGACAGCCTGATCGGGGTCGTCGATGTGCTCGGCGATCGACTCGCGGGCGTGGGTGCGAAAGTCGTCGTCGGTCCATTCGCTGCGGGCGACACCGATCACGGGCACGTTCAGCACGCCCGCCCGTTCCAGGCGGTACAGCGCTGGGAACAACTTGCGCACGGCGAGATCGCCGGTGGCGCCGAACAACACGAGTGCATCGGCGTCGGGCTGGTTGGTCTGCATGCGCGAAGTGTCGACGTGCATGGCCGGCATCGGTGTGGTCGTGGCGGCGTGGTCGATCATCGTGTGGCGTCCGTGCGCTCGATGTGGCCGCCGAACCCGGCGCGCATCGCCGACAGCACCTGGTCGGCCACGTCGGAGCGGCCTCGGGAACTGAACCGTTGGTAGAGCGCAGCCGACAGTACGGGGACCGGCACGCCCTCGTCGATTGCGGCGTTGATCGTCCAACGACCTTCGCCCGAGTCACTCACCACACCGGTGTAGGCGCTGAGCTCGGGATCGGCATGGAATGCCTGTGCAGTGAGATCCAGCAGCCACGAACTGATCACCGACCCGCGCCGCCACACCTCGGTGATGCGGGCCAGGTCGAGGTCGTACCGGTAGTACGACGCCGCGTCGAGCGGTGCAGTCTCCGCATCGATGGCGTGATCGAGAGCGCCGATGTTGGCCTTGGCGAGCACGTTGAGGCCCTCGGCATACGCGGCCATCAGCCCGTACTCGATGCCGTTGTGGACCATCTTCACGAAGTGTCCGGCGCCGCTCGGTCCGCAGTGCAGCCAGCCGTGCTCCTCCGATGCTTCGGGGTCGGTGCGCCCCGGCGTCCGTTCCGTGGCGCCGATGCCGGGCGCGAGCGTTTCGAAGATGGGGGTCAGGCGTTCGACGGCGGCATCGGGCCCGCCGATCATCAGGCAGTAGCCGCGTTCGAGTCCGAACACTCCACCACTCGTTCCAACGTCGAGGTAATTGATGCCGCTCACAGCGAGCGCCGTCGAGCGGTCGACGTCGTGGCGGTACCAGGAGTTGCCACCGTCGATGATCGTGTCGTCGGCATCGAGGAGCGGGGAGAGCGCGTCGACCGTCGACCCGACGAACGCCGCGGGCACCATGATCCAGATCGCCCGGGGCGGTTCGAGCGCGGCGACCATCTCGCCGAGCGAGCGAGCCCCGGTCACACCGAGCTCGTGCTCGAGCACTGCGATTGTCGATTCGTCGACGTCGTGAACGACGCATCCGTGCCCGTCCTGGTGGAGCCGTCGCACCATGTTGGCGCCCATCCGGCCGAGCCCGATCATCCCGAGTTGCATGCCCACAGCCTGCCACGAACCCGCCGCGCTGCGCTGCGGGTGACGTCAGGCGCCCTCCTTGAGGGCGTCCATTCCGGGCATTGTCTTGACGGTGTTGAGGTGAGCATCGAGTGCCGGCACCTCCGCGGCAATCCATTGTTCGAGCTTGCGAACTTTGGTGACGCGCTCGGTGAGGTCGGTTTCGTCGGCGATGTCATCGAGGCGTCGAGCCATGTTGCCGAGCTGGCGTGGGCTGATCGAGCCCATTCCCAACTGCCGTCGGACGCTCGGGTCGTTCACGACGACTGCCACCGCCGCCATTGTGATCAGGTTGTAGGTCGTCGGGCCGAACAGGCCGTCGGGCATCGTCTTGGGCTCGACGTCGTCGACGAGTTCCGTACCGAGTTGCACCGCGGCCTCGACGACCACCCTCACGGCTGGGCGTGCGGTCGGACCGCCGACCGCCGACAGTCCGAAACCGAGCGCTCCGGCAAGTTGGCGTCGTCGCCCCTCCTCGGCGGCCGCCTCGGCCATCAGGGCGCGTTGCTTGGCTCGGGTGGCATCTACGAGAAGATCGGCGAAATCGGCCACGTGCTCGACCCCGGTGCGCGTCCCCACGTCGGCGCCGAGGTCGGTGACGGTCTGCGTTGCGTACTCGCTCACGAACGGAGCGATTGCCGCCTGCGCAGAGGGCTCGTGCAGTACGAGGCCGAAGAGGCCGACCAGGTCGTCGTAGGTGCCGAGGTCGATTTCTACGTCATCAATGATCACCACCGACCTGGTGTTGCCCTCGAAGTTGAGCGCCGGAGCCAGCGTCGGGAGGTACCCGGCCATCGATCCGGCGAATCCGATGGTCAATCCGGGGTGCAAGCCACGGTCGAGCGGACCGTTCGCAATCATCGTGAGCCTGGCGATCACCTCGTAGCCGTCGCCGAGCCGACCGGGGTCCGCAGCGACAGCGTCATACAGACCAGCCAGCGTGAACTCTCTGACGATGTCAACGTCGAGAAGCTCCCAACCGGCGATGCCGTAGAGCACGGCGGGATCCAGGAGAAGATCGAGACATACAGCTGGATGGTCCAGCAGCGCCGCCATTGCGTTCGAGAGCGACGCCGCATGTCCGTCGAAGTCGTAGGTGGCCTGCAGGCCACGGGGCCACATCATCGCGGTGACGACGTCGGCGAGGAACTTCGGAGGGAAGTCGGCCCGACGGGTCAGATCTCCGATGATCGTCGTCGACGGGGCAAGCGCCAGCACGCGATCGGCAAACGCCGGATCCTGTGCGACTCGCCGCGCGAGTTCGCGAGCAAGAGCGTCGAGGTCCAGCTTGTCGAGAGCCGCAGCGTTGGGCGGCAACGGATCGGCCCAGGTGACGTAGCCGAGCAGGACGTCGTCGGTGAGCAGTGACATCGCAGACCGCCAGCCGACCATCGGGTGGAGCGCAGTCCACGACACCATGGCGTCGCTGCGCACGATCTGGAGCAGCGTCGGCATCCAGAGGATCTCGAGGTTGCTTCGGGTGAGCCTGACGGTTCGCAGGGCATCGGCGGCGGCGGGGTCGTCGGAGCGGATCGAGTGCAGTCCGTTGATTGCGTCGGCGGTGCGATGGGAGAGTGCTCGCACGCGCTCGGGGTCGTAGCCGATGTCCATATCGGCGCCCGTCAGCCGGCCACGCCGACTCGAGATGCGGCGATCGCGTCAAGCTGGGCGGCGCGCCGCTCGAAGAGATGGGCGTGGGAGCGCAGATCGTCAGCGGCCGCATGCAACTGCTGTTGATTCGTCCCGAGCGTCGATCGGCACAGCATCGGGCGCGGCCCGCGCCAGGTGTCGTCGTCGGCGTGGCCCTCGAGGCTCATCACCGCCAGTGCCTCGATCGCGTTCGCGAGTTCGCGGAGGTGGCGTGCCCGTTGGCGCAATTGGTTCGCGTTCATCACGTGCGCAGTGGGCGCCCCGACGAGCGGATGGGAACGTCAGAGATCGGCCAGGGCAACAATCCGGTCGGCGACCACGGCGGCCTCCTCAGCGTCGTGCGTGACGAGCAGGGTGGTGATCGGCTGCAGGAGTTCCGCGAGGTCGACCGCCAAGCGATCGTGGAGTTCGCGGTCGAGGCCGGTGAGGGGCTCGTCGAGCAGCACGACGCTCGGTTGCGCGGCAAGGGTGCGGGCGAGCGCGACCCGCTTGGCCTCGCCACCCGACAGTTCAGTGACGCTCCGATTGTCGAATCCGGCCAGGCCGACACGGTCGAGCCACATACGTCCGAGTTCGTTGCGATCGTCCTTCGAAGCGCCGGCCAGCTTCGGTCCGAACGTGACGTTGTCGAGCGTCGACAGATGCGGGAACAGCTGGTTGTCCTGGAACACCATGCCGACGCCGCGCCGGTGCGTCGCGAGGTGGGTCACGTCGATTCCGTCGACCATGACGATGCCGGCGTCGGGCGCGATCATGCCGGCAATCACACGCAGCAGCGTGCTCTTGCCGCTTCCCGACGGGCCCAGGAGCGCCACGGATTCACCGCTCGCGACGTGGAGTGAGACGCCGTCGAGCACCACGGAACTCTCGAAGGCGACTCGAATGTCACGCACCTCGAGTTCGCTCATGTCGCCGCCGTGCGATCGCGGCTCGACTGCGCCTGTTCGATGACAACGACCAACATCACGGTCACTGCTGCGAGCATGGTGGCGAGCACGTACCCCTGCGCCTGCAGGGTCGTTCCCGTGCGGCCCAGCAGTTGCTCGATGGCGATCGGGAGGGTCTCGCCGCCCGATCGCGAGAGGAAGCTCGTCGCCCCGAATTCGCCGAGTGAGATCGCCGCGGCGAGGGCGGCGCCGACACCGAGTGGGCGCCACAGGTATGGCACAACGGTCGCTCGCCACGCCCGCACGGGTGGGGCTCCGAGTGTGGCGGCCGCATCGGTCATCGCCGGGTCGACCGAGCGCAGCACCCCCACGCAGATGCGCACGACGAACGGAACGGCGACCAGCGCATGGCCGACCGGCACCAGCCACCACGACGCCCGCCAGTCGACGGGTGCAACGTCGAAGGTGATGAGCATGCCGAGGCCGATCGTGACGGCCGACGTGCCGAGCGGGAGCATGAGCCCACCGTCGATCAACCGGCCATGGCGTTTCGCTGCCGTGATCGCCAGGCTGGCGATGCCGCCGATGACCACGGCGAAGAGCGTTGCCCACACTGCGTTGACGAGCGAGTTCGTGAGGGCGGTAACCGGGTCGATGCCGACACGCAGACCGGGCCGCACGTCGGCTCGCCCGAGCTTCGTCCATGCGTTGGTCGACCAGCCGTCGGGCGTCGAAAACGACCGCACCACGAGGGCGGTGAGTGGCACGAGTGCGATCAGTGCCGTCCCTCCGGCGGCGAACGCAACGAACGATCGCTCGGCGCGTGTCCTCGCACGACGACGGGGCGCAACCGGCCGCAGGGCCAGCGCGCGGCTCTGCGCTCGCTGAGCGATCGTCGACCACGCGAGGACCACGGCGAGCAGGGTCAACTGCAGCAGGGCGAGCACCGTGGCGCCACCGATGTCGCCGAGTTGTGTGGCGCGGCGCCATACCTCCACTTCGATCGTGCGCGTGCCTGGCGCGCCGAGAATGCGGATGACGCCGAACGACGTGAACGAGAACAGGAAGACGATCGTGGCCGCGGCGGTGATCGCAGGTCGGATGAGTGGCAGCGAGACCCGGGTGACGACGTGCCATCGTGACGCTCCGAGTGTCGCGGCGGCGTACTCCATGTCGGTCGGCAGGTGCTCCCACAGCGACCCGACGACCCGAACCACGACAGCGACATTGAACGCGACGTGCGCACCGATCACCGCCCAGACGGTGCGGTCGAGTGAGTCGGGGAGCAACGCCAGGAAGGCGGCCCCCATGACCACCGTGGGAAGCACGAACGTGGCCGTGAGCAGGCCAACGAGGAGGCTGCGTCCGCGGAAGGCGAATCGCGCCACGATGTAGGCCGGCGCCAAGCCCACGGTGATCGTGACGGCTGTCGACACCACCGCCTGCCACAGCGTGAACCACACCACCTCCCACGTCCGCGATCGGCCGAGGGTGTCGGCGATCGCAGTTCCGGTCAGTGCCTCGACGACCAGCGTCGTGAACGGCCAGACGTAGAAGACCGCGAGGGCCACCACCGGCACGATCGCGAGCGCCGCGACGAGCCAACGCGGCAGGCGGTTCACCCGAGCACCAACTCCGTCCACTCGTCGATCCAGATCGCGCGGTTGGCGTCGATCACCGCTGGGTCGAGCGAACGCGACGCGTCCGGCACGACGGCGAAGTCGACGAACTCCTGTGGCAGGTCGACCGCCTGGTTGGTCGGGTACACGAACAGGTTGAGCGGAAGTTCGGCCTGGAACTCCTCACCGACGAGGAAGTCGACGAGCTGGCGGGCGGCGTCGGGCGAGTCGGTGCCGCGCAGTACGCCGGCGAACTCGACCTGCCGGAAGCACGTGTCCTCGATGACGCCGGTCGGCGAGTCATTGCGCGGCGGGTCGGCGAAGATGACTTCCGCCGGTGGGCTCGAGCCGTAGCTCACGACCATCGGCGTCGGGCCACCACCGGCCCACGTGAACCGCTCGTAGTACGCCTGGGTCCAGCTCTCGACGACCTCGACACCGTTCGCGCCGAGCGCATTCCAGTAGGCCTGCCATCCCTCGAGGCCGTACTCGTGGATTGTCGCGAGGAGGAAGGCGAGCCCGGGTGACGACGTGGCCGGGTTCTGGACGACGAGCATGCCGGCGTAGGCGGGGTCGGCCAGGTCGGCCAGTGTCGTCGGCGGTTCGAGGTTGCGCTCGGCGAACCAGCCGATGTCGTAGTTGACGCACACGTCGCCGTAGTCGACGGGCGTCGCTTCGCCGTTCGGGACGAGCGATGTGAAGGCGTCGTCGATCGTGACCGACCCGTCGAGGATGCCGGCGGCAATGTACGGGTCGAACACCCCATCGGTGACAGCTCGCGAGAGCAGTGTGTTGTCGACGCCCCACATCACGTCGCCCTCGGGGTTGCCGGCAGTGAGTGACGCCTTCGACAGCATCGTGCCGGCGTCACCGGCCACCAGGATCTCGACGTCGATCCCTGTCTGCTCCGTGAATGCACCGAGTGTTTCGTTGAGCGGCGTGTCGGCTTCGGGGAACGAGTCGTAGGTGACGAGCGTGATCGTCTCGCCGCTCGTGGAACCGCCCGTGGATCCGGAGGGACCGATCGGTGGCCGCCCCACGGCGACCGAGTTGTTGCTCGTGTTGTCGTGATCTTCGTCCTCGTCGCTGCCGCAGGCGCTGACGGCGACGAGTAGCGCCGTCGCACCGGCGAGTGCCACCCACCGCGATGAGCGAAACGACCCACGTCCGGTCGCTTCGCTCATGGCATCACCTCTGCGGGGACGTCGAAGATCGTGAGGGTGCCGCTTGACAGAGTCACCTCGACGTCGACCGGGCCATCGCCGTCGGGCACCTCGTTGCTCACACCGAGGCCGACGACCGGATCGATGTCGACCTCGGTCAGTTCCCATCGCGTGCTGCGCAGCGTCACGCGGGTGCACGGTCCGTGGAGCGCGAGCAGCGACAGCGTCGAGCCGGCCACAAGGTGCAGCGTGGCGGAGCCGGGGCCCTGCACGACCGTGACGTGCTGATCGTCCCACCATGCTTCGAGCAACGGAACGCTCGTGACGCTCAGCGCGCCGAGTGCGCCGATACCGGCGATCGTGTGATCGAGCCGGTCGCCGCCGCCGATCAGTGTGATCCGCTCAGGATCGAGCGTTGCCGCGACTGCAAGCGCGAGTTCGGTGTCGGTGCGGTCCTTGTCGGTTGGGTGCCGTTCGATCGATGCATTGCGCGCCGCCCAGGTGAGGCCCGCGTCGGTCACCGAATCGAGGTCGCCGACGACCATGGAGGGTTCGAGGCCGACCGCGAGGGCATGGTCGAGGCCGCCGTCGACGGCGATCAGCACGGCATCGGGCGGAATGCGGGCGACGACCTCGGGCGAGATCGCAGCCGCTCCGGTGATGATGACGATGTGTTCGTTCACGATGTTCCTCCGCCGGCATTATCCGGATCAGGTTCGTGGGTCGGCGACGGCGGTCACCCTCTCAGCCCGCCGTTCCAGCGAGCTCCCCTATGTGGATGTAGACAATGCTACCGGAACGGACCGAGAGCGATCGTGCCGGCGATGACCGCCTTGGCGACCTCGGTCAGGCCACGGTTGTTGTTCCTGGCGTAGGAACGCAGTCGGGAGAACGCTTCGTCCATGTCGATGCTGTTGCGCTCTGCGATCATCCCCTTGGCCTGCTCGATCGCGATCCGACTGTTCAGCGCATGTTGGAGATTGCCTTCGCGTATCGCCGCATCGCGGGTTGCCTGGTCCTGGATGATCGAGATACTGGCAACGTCGGCCAGCGCCCGAGCGAGCGCCACGTCGGCGTCGGAGAGCCCACCGGGAGCGGACATGAACAAGTTGAGGCATCCGAGAACGCGCGATTTGAGTCGCAACGGCACGGCGCACACCGACGCGAATCCGGCCTTCGCACACTCGGGTGCGAACAGGGGCCACCGTGTGATGGCGTCGAGATCGGAGTGGAGGACAACCGTGCCGGAATGGAAGCAGTCCAGACACGGTCCCTGTTCGTTCTGGATCTGGAACAGCTCCAACAACTGGATCTGTTCGCTTGAGGCGCCGATCACGCGGAGCTGTCCGTCGCCGTCTGCGAGCAGGATCCCGGCTGCCGACGCCCCGAGGAGCTCGACGCATCGCGCCGTCAGCACGGTGAGCACTTCGATCACATCGAAGTCGCCAACGAGCGTGTCGACGATCTCCAGGAAGGTCGTCGCCGTCAAGGCTTGGCGTGTACTTGAGTTGGTGAGAGCGTCGTCGGACACGGCTCACACCTCACTTTCGGGTCGATGGTCGTCGTGGAGGCGGAGTCGGCGGCTGACGATCTGTGCCGCCGTCTCGGCAACGGATTGATCGTGCGCAAAGGCATGGGCCCGAATCCGAAGCAGCGCGTCGGCAGCGGGAATCGACAGTTGAATCGCGACCATGCCGGATGCTTGGTAGATCTCGGCGCGGTAGTCGACAGCGTCGTCCAGGCCAGATGCGAGCGTTCCGGCTGGAGCGTCGTCTTGCAGACTGAGCACCGTCTCGGTCAGCACCTCAGCGAGCGCGACCGAGTTGTCGTTCTGGGCATCGGTGAGGGGGCCTTCGAGCCGTTGGTAGAGCGCCAGGACACCGACATTGGCTCCGTCGGCGATCAGGGGATAGGCGAAGACTGCCTTGATCCCAGACGCCCGAGCGAGCTCGACGAAGGACGGCCATCGCGACCATGCGATGTTGTCCAGTCGCGGAGCGTGGATCGACGCGCCCGTCCGGAACGCATCGCGGCACGGTCCTTGCCCGATGCCGTATTGCAGGTCCTCCAAGGCGGAGACGCTCGAATCGGACACGCAGATCGGCCCGGCCCGGTCGCCACCCATGAGCGTGATACCGGCACCGGTCACCGCCAGCAGGTCGACGCAGACCGTGCACAAACTCGTCGTGGCGCCGCGTGCCGTCTCCGTGGCGAACGCAACTGCGATTCGTCTCGATTGCTCGCCGTTCATCTCGCGACCGACATCGAGCCGGTCAACGAAGATCGGTGAATCACACGTTCCTCTTTCAACACGAGCGAACGGCAGGGGCTGGACCGCAACGGGGCAAACAGAACTCTTCGGTCGAACCGTACTGCACAAGTCACCGCCGCCATGACGGGATCCTGGGCGAAGCCTTGTC
>DASQFE010000137.1:0-4623 GCA_035633295.1 Ilumatobacteraceae bacterium
GCGTGGTGAGGCGTCGGCGGTAGACCGCAACGGTCGGCGTGTCGAGCTTGAATCCCCTGGGTGACAGCTCGAGCACCTCAGCCCATTCTGCTCGGCGAGCACTCGCTGCTCGACTGCGCCCGGGGGCTGCCGTGGTGAGAAACGCTGCGAGCCCACTTCGCAGCGGTGCGACCACGTGTTACGCGTTCGTCCCACCGTTGTCCAGGGCGTCGAGGGCGAGGTCGACGTGGTCGTTGAAGAGGGCCACGAAGGCCGATGCGTAGACGTCGCGAAGCTCCGCTCGGAGAACTGGGCGATCGCAGCGGCATGGATGGCGCGGCGTTGCAGGTCACCGCGTTGGCCGGTGCGATCGTCGGACGCCCCGTGTGCCGCCATCTGCGTAGCTCGACACATTCAGCTGAATATGTCAGCCTTCGGTCCTGACAGTTTCGAACAGAATCGTCAGATCCATCCGCTACGCAAACGCAGGAGCACCTCCATGACTCGACTCGGCTATCAGATCCCGAACTTCACCTACCCCGGCATCGACGGAGCCGAGATCTTCAAGAACGTCGTTGCACAGGCCCAGGCAGCCGAGGCCGCCGGGTTCGATCGCGTTTTCGTGATGGACCACTTCTACCAACTCCCCGGTATCGGCGCCCCTGACGAGCCCATGTTCGAGTGCTACACGATGCTGTCCGCACTGGCGCAACACACGGACAAGGTCCGGCTCTCCGCGCTGGTGACGGGCAACACCTACCGTCACCCCACGCTGCTCGCGAAGGCCGTCACGGCTCTCGACCACGTCTCGGGTGGTCGAGCGACGCTCGGCATCGGAGCGGGCTGGTTCGAACTCGAGCACAACTCCCTCGGCTTCGAGTTCGGCACCTTCACCGACCGATTCGAAAAACTGGAAGAGGCGTTGCAGATCATCGGACCGATGCTGCGCAACGAGAGAGTGAGCCTCAACGGCAAGCATTACCAGGTGAGCGATGCCATCAACTCTCCGGCCCCGTTGTCGAAGATCCCGATCATGATCGGTGGGTCGGGCGAGAACAAGACACTCCGCATGGTTGCCCAGTACGCGGATGAGTCGAACCTTGTCGGCACCGCAGCTGCCGACATTCCACGCAAGCTCGCCGCGCTCGATGAGCACTGCGAGCGACTCGGCCGCGACCGCTCGGAAATCGACGTCACCTGCCTTCAGATGGTTGTCGTCGCTCCCACGATGGAAGAAGCCGAGGCCGACATGGCTGAGATCGCAGCGGTCAAGGGTTGGAACGACGAGATCATCGAGATGGCCAAGTCGATCCTCGTGTTCGGCGACGCTGACGCCGTCGGCGAGCAACTGCAGACCGTGATGGACGCCGGCCTCGACGGGCTGACCGTGGATCTCCCGGTCAACGGCCACAACCTCGACCGCATCGCGCTGCTGGGTGAAATCGGGCGAGCGGTCACGGCGAAGTGATCAGGGGTCAATCGCCAAGCGCACTCGGTCATCGCGTTCCCTTCACTCATCGCGGTAGGAACCTGGTGCTACCATCCGTTGTATGGCTGTACGAAAGTTGTCTGTCGCTCTGGACGAGTCGGTCGCTGAACGAGCCGCACGTGCTGCTGAGCGCCACGGCCTGAGCTTGTCCGCATGGCTCAACGCCGCCGCTGGGCGCGCTCTTGTCGTCGAAGACGGCCTTGCCGCGGTTCGGGCATGGGAGGACGAACACGGCGACTTGACCGACGAGGAGCTGGCCTGGGCCGACACGATTCTCGATGGCACAGCCGATCGAGTGGCATCGTGAACCATGGCCGGCGGCCTGACCTACGACACCGGAGCGCTCATCGCGGCTGAGCGAGAAAACCGACGAATCTGGGCCCTGCACCGTCGTTCGCTCGAGCGCGGGATCGTCCCGACGGTTCCGGCGGGAGTCCTGGCGCAAGGCTGGCGGGGTGGACCTCAAACTCAGATGACGCGTTTGTTGTCTGGTTGCCGCATCGAGCCATTCGACGAGCCTCGTGCTCGATCAGCCGGCGCTGCGTGTGGAGCTGCGGGCACGTCCGATGTGGTCGATGCCGCCGTTGTCGTCGGAGCGGCGACCCGCGGCGACATCATCGTGAGCAGCGACCCACGCGACCTGAACCGCCTGAGCGACGCTCTCCGAATCACGATTCGACTCGAGATCATCTGAAACGAGCCGCGGCCGACAACAGAACTCAGCGCAATGATCGCGGCCATGATCACCACCGGCGAGCCAGGTCCGGCGCTGCACCACGGCACAAGCGGCGCACCACACGAACGATGTCGTCGTCATCGCTGCCTCGAATGGCGGCCGTTCGTCTGCGATGCTGGCGCTGGCCCCGCTACGGGTTCTTGGTCCGTGTGGTGACGTAGATGTCGGAGGCGCCAGTGTCGCCTTCGCCGGTCCCGGTCGGACCGCTTCGCCCGAACAGCAACTGCTTGGCGTCAGACGACAGGAAGGGCCGCGACTCGCCCAAGCCAGTGTTCACAGCGGGACCCAGGTTGACCGGCGCCGACCAGGGGTCATCGAGGCTCGCCCGCGTCGATGACCAGATGTCCTGGCCACCTGCCCCGCCGACGCGGTTGGACGAGAAGACGAGCTCACGGCCGTCCTTGCGCACGTTCGGTTGGATGTCGTTGGCGGCGGGATCGTTGAGCTCCACGATCGGGCTGGCCGGTCCGAAGCCGTCGCCGCTCCCTGAGCTCACGAGCAGTTCACCCGGGACGGTCGATGAGCTTTGGGAGAAGTACAGCTGACCTTGCACGTACGAGGGGCCTTGCTCGTCGAGCGCACTGTTCGGGCCTGCCGGCGCGCACGCGAGGTGCTCCGGCGCCCGCCAGCCCCGGGCCCGGTTGTGGCGTGTCACGTAAATGTCGCCGAGTCCGCACGTCACTCCATCGATCGTGCGCCGGCTGACGAAGAGGAGCCCGCGACCCCCGAACGGGGTCGGGCAGAAGTCGTCGGACGCCGAGTTGATCGGCTCGGGCAGGTTCTGGGGCGCACCCCAGGCGTCACCGCGCCGCGCCCTCGACGCGACCCAGATGTCGAGCCCACCCTTGCCGCCCGGCCGGTTGGAGGCGAGGTACAGGGTCAAGCCGTCAGGAGACTGCGCCGGGCAGCCGTCCACGGAACTGGTGTTCACCTCGGGATCATTGCCAGGGATCTCGTCGATCTTGGTCGCTGGCGACCAGTCGCCGTAGTTCGGTCCGGCGATGGCGAGCCCGGCCGGGATCAGCACGAGTGCGATGGCACTCGCGACGACGCGCCCGGCAGTACGTCGACCGGATCGTGTCAGATGGATGTGTACGCCCATGTCATTTCTCCTTGTTTCGTGTGGTGAATGGGATCTCGGGGACCGTCGCCGCCGGAGGTGATCGTGCGGCGGCCACTGGGGTGGCCGAACGACGACTCGATTGCGGATCGAGTCGAGAACTGTCCGCAGTTCCGCAAGGTCTGCATCTGTGGTGGTGGGGCCGTGCTTGCTTGGAACGCTCGGCTGGGTGAAAGGGGTCGTGGTTAGGGCTGGATGCGGATCGAGTCGAAGATGGAACGCATCTCGGCGACGTCGAACTCGGGCGAAGCGGGTGACCAGTTCGTCTCGATGACGAGACGGGTGCCGTCCACGTCGAGGATCCAGAACTCCTCGGTGCGACCGGGCTCCGCGTTGTAGCCGAAGAAGGCCGCGGGGTTGTGCCGATCGATCCAACTGCGGATTTTCCCACCAACGCAGTCCGTGAAGCTTTCGCCCGCTACCGGCGTGTCCGGCACGGTGAGCTGCACGTACTTGCCTTGGTAACCGAACACCGTCACGTCGGTCGGTGGCGAGGACACCTCGAACGGGGCCAGCTCCGCGAGAGCCGTGGCGAGATCGTCCACGGTCGGCCCGACCGCTGGGTCGGCAGGGCTGTGATCCGAACAGCCATCGGTGACGACATTGGTCACGGTGGTGATGCTCAGCATGACGTGCCCGGCGAGCACGGCGGTCGGGTCCGGGTCGTAGAACTTGACTGCTCCGGGCCACGCCGACCAGCCCGCAGGAACGTCATAGGCCACCGTAAGCGGCGTGGACGCGTCACCGTCGGGATCGATCACATACGCGCCCGGCTCGACCGGTGGAAAGCCGCCATCCGCAAACAGTTCACCCATGTCCCTCGGAAGCACCGTCGTCGCCGGCACCACTGACGACGCCGACACGTCCACTCCCGATGACGGCTGGATGCGGATCGAGTCGAAGATGGTACGCATCTCGGCGACGTCGGCCTCGGGCGAAGCGGGTGACCAGTTCGTCTCGATGACGAGACGGGTGCCGTCCACGTCGAGGATCCAGAATTCCTCAATGCGGCCGGGCTCTCCGTTGTAGCCGTAGAAGGCCGCCGGGTTGTACCGATTGATCCAGCTGCGGATTTTCCCGCCGACGCAGTCCGTGAAGCCCTCGCTCGCTACCGGCGTGTCCGGCACGGTGAGCTGCACGTACTTGCCCTGGTAACCGAACACCGACACGTCGGTCGGCGGTGAGGACACCTCGAACGGGGCCAGCTCGGCGAGAGCCGTGGCGAGATCGTCCACAGTCGGCCCGACCGCTGGGTCGGCAGGGCTGTGATCCGAACAGCCATCGGTGACGACATTGGTC
>DASQFE010000138.1:0-3159 GCA_035633295.1 Ilumatobacteraceae bacterium
ATCCTCGACGGCTACGAGCTGCCCTCAGATCACCGAGTCGGCTTTGTGGACAAGATGATCGAGTTCGCACTTCGCAGCACCCGAGACGAAGCAGAGACCTACGCGATCACCAGCGACACGACGAGCCCAGCACCCGACGGATTCCCGATCCTCTGGGCCGTCACATGGCGCGCCCGTGCCGCAGCGTGGATGCTTGACCACCGATCCGAGATCGAACAATCGATCAGCTGACGGCGCCACACTTCGCCACGCAAAATGTCGGGCCATCGTTCAGCGGCGCCACTCGGTATCGGCCCAAGCCGCACACTGCATAATCCCGCCTCACGCGTCCCGGCCCGAGTGCTCACCTTGGTCGCGTTACGAGCTGGCTGATGGACGGGTTAGCCCACTGCATCGCGCCGGTTATGGGGTGGACTTGGTCAGCGTCGATCTCGTCGCCGATGGGGTCAGATCGGTCACTGCTGCTGTGACCGGGCGTCTCAGCGATTGGCTGTCTGCTCAGGGTGTTAGGGTCTCGCACGCCCGGCGTCGTGGTCGGTCGAGGAGGGGGCAATCATGCAGGGACCTGCGGAGACTTGGCTGCTGGCAGCCGACAATTTCGAAGCCACTCTCGCCCAGGTGGGTGAGGACCAGTGGACCGCGCCGACCGGGTGTGGCGACTGGACGGTGCGCGATCTGGTTGATCACGCCTTGTTCTGGCAGTGCAACCTGGCAAGTCTCCTCGGTGCACAGGTGACGCCCGAAGACGGCTGGGACACGATCAAGGCGGCCATCGTCGCCGGGCTGGGGAACCCCTCGGCGCTCGACGGTGCGATCGAGGTCGGCCCGATGACGGGAATGCCGAAACATCAGGGGATGGGTCTGGCGACCGCAGACGTGTTGGTGCACGGCTGGGATCTGGCCCGCGCGATCGGGGCCGACGACACAATGCCCGCGGCTGCGGTCGAGGCGGTGCACATGGGGTTGTCGCAGGCCCCGGCGGAATTGATCCGCAATCCGCAAGTGTTCGGCCCGATCGTCGAGGTGCCCGCCGACGCGAGCGCGCAGGACAAGCTGATCGGCTTCGTCGGTCGTCAACCCTGACCCTCGTTCGCTCCCGAACGGGGCGAAGCCCGCACGCTTCGGCCCTTACCGGGCGCTCGATATTCACGTGGCCAAACGCCGAACCGGCAACTGTCGGTGATCGCGTTACGTGCGGCACCTGCGCCCCGTCCGCGCGACCCGAGCCGCCCGCCTCTCCCACTGCGCCTGGAGCCGCGCGGCCGCTGTCACATTCCGAGCGCGGCAGGACAGCGGAAGCCCTTGTGTTGGTTGTCGCCGAATGTGTATGCCACAACAACGCTCACGGTTGTGGGTGATGAAGGTGGTTTGGCTGGAAGGCGATACTGACGGCGTGACCCATCTGGACCAGGACGCACCGACACCGGCGCAGCCGGTTCGTCCGCCGAAGTGGGCTGCAGTGTTGCTGTCTGTTGCCTGCACGGCTGTTGCTGGTGTGCTGTTCCTGCCGTTGAGTACTGCAGTGGCGGTCGCAGCCGGCGCGAGCCTGTTCGGTCAGCCCGAGAGAGGGCCGGACGAGTGGTGGTTCCCGTACGCGATGTTCGTGTTCGTGACCGTCGAGGTCGTCTCGGTCGGCGCCGCGTTTGTGCTGTCACGCCGCCGCCTCAGATATGCCGCACTTCCTTTGCTCGCACTGCTGGCACTGATCGCAATGGTGCCGGTCCTCGCTTGGCTGCCCACCTGACCGCACCCGAAATTCCACTGGGAGGTGTTGCGCAACATCTGGCGCACCAACCGTTGGGTGCCCCAACTGGCCGAGGATTCGGGGCAGTCACCGTGCGTTCGAACGGGTTCCAGAACATCGGTGCGTTCGATGTGAACTCCAATGTCGTCATCGGGTCCTTCGAATCGTCGACGATACCGGTGGCGAGGGCGACGTCGAACACGCCAAGGCGGGGGTCACGAGTTGACGGATACGTGATGACTGCCGCCCGCCCGGAGTCACCCACAACCACCACGTCTTGGACATACCAACCCTCTCGAGCCGGACTCGATCGACTCGTATGCGTGCGACACCGAGGTGGTTGGCGGCATTCTGCCGCTGCGCAATCTTCATGCGGAGCTGGTAGTACGAAGCGACGATCTGGACCAACTCGCTGATCAGTATCGTGGCATCGAGGGCACTCGATAACGCGGTCACGTAGTCACTCGGTGCTCCCCAGCTGATCCGCTCGGGTTCGGCCCAAGGGTGACGCCGCACTTTCACGGGCGTAACCGCACGAAATGATGCGGTCTGCGGACAGTGGATCAGATCGTCGGGTCGAGCAGCCGGGCGGCCTGCGCGGCCGTGTTCGACGGGCGGTGACCGAGGCTGCGGACGTACTCGGCGGTCGTCGACGGGTCGGAGTGGCCGACGTGACGGGCGACGTCGGCGAGGTCGAGTCCGCCGTCGGCGTAGAGCGCAGTGACCACCGTTCGTCGACCGCTGTGACTGGCCAGTCCTTCAGGATCGAGTCCGGCAATCAGCGCGGCTCGGCGAATCTCTTTGGTGACGGCCTGTCGGTTCGCCAGCCCACCGTGGACCGCTGTGAAAACCATTGACACCACGTCGCCGTCGTAGGTGTGCGTCTGCCAATCGGCACCGATTGCTTCTCGTTCGGTCTGCTGCTCAGCGCGTCGCTTGCGGAGGTGGGCGACCGAGACGGGCGCAAGGTAGTGGATGCCTTCGGCCCCGGATGTCTTCGTTGACCCGAGGACCATCCCGACCGACGAGGTGTAGGACGCTCCACGTCGGATCTGAGCAGTGCCGGCATCGAGGTCGAAGTCCTCCCACGCCAGCCCGAGCACCTCGCTCACGCGCCAGCCTTGGCAGAAAAGCAGTGTGACGGCAGCACCGAGTCGCAACTCTTGGGACGCGGTGATCAGCGCCTTGGCGTCAGCGGGGGAGAGGGCGCGACCCGCCTTGACCCGCTTCGCCCGCGGCGCTTTGACCAGATCGAACGGGTTGGAGGGAATGAGCCTGAACTTCACCGCCTCGGTGAATGCCTGGCGGCACACCTTTCGGCAGTTGAGCACGGTGTACGGTGCGTACTTGTCGAGCAGCTTCGATTGCCACTGCGTGAGCAGCTCGGGGCCGACGTCGACCACGGCGTGAGCACC
>DASQFE010000139.1:0-3200 GCA_035633295.1 Ilumatobacteraceae bacterium
CAAGCCAGGGTGGTTCAAACCGTTTCCAGATGCATGACCCAAAGAAGGACCGCTGGTCCGTCTTTTCGCACGATGGGCAGCACCTGCGAACAAAGAAGTCCAAGAACAGGTACAAGGGGATCAAGGTCGGGCCACCCAAGAATCGCTAAGTCATAGCCCCTCCCGCTTGGTACCCGCATATGTGACCGCACTACGCGCACCCTTGCGGTGGCGTCCGGACATCTCGCAGCAGACGTTCCACTCCGCCCAAGCAGCCCTCGCCCTCGTCATGCTCTCCTGCGGCCCCATCACCATCGAACCACCCCACCTCCAACCCACATCAATGACAGGAGACCCCCAACTCCCAGGTCGCCGTGGATCACATCGTGACGAGGAGGTTGATCGCTGCAGCGGACGCAAAGATCAGCCCGGTCAGCTGCGAGGCAATCGCGTGGCCACGAACTTTGCAGCCAGGCCACTAGCCCGGCGCAGGCTCAGGATGTACAACTTCTGGCCGTCCTGCGGGGCCAGGTCACGCGCGAACACACGCTCAGCCATCCACCAAGCCTGCGCGACCCGGAAGGTCAAGTGGTGGACGCGCCACCACCAACGTTGCCGGTCACGGCACTAGCGCACGCTGGGCCGGGTCCTCGTTGCTCCTACTCGTAGTAGCCGGTGATGTCGATGATGAAGTCAGTGCCGGTGTCCGGAACGAATCCGGCCTCGACCGTAATCTCACCAGGACCACTGACGTTTCCGAGCGAGACCACGCCCCCGTTTGCCAGGTCGAGTCCTGGAGCGAACCAGTTGATCGACGAACTCCCAGGATTCGGTGTTCCAGCCGGGAACACCGTCAAGTAGCCGTACGAGCCGGATGTATCCGTGATCGTCAGGTTGAAAGTGACGGCTACTGCACTCGCCGGGATCCTTGGGTTACCGTTCACGTCGGTGATGACCTCGAAACGAACACTGTCACCCCAGACCATGTAACCGTCGGTGTACTGACGAGTGTCGAACGATCGGTACGGGCTGATCGGGAAGAAGGTGGCTCCGCTGGTCAGCATGGCAACGTCTGTACCGAGCGCCTGCTGACCGACGGTTCCACCATCAATGCGAGTTGCGGGCTTTGCCGGCTCGGCTACGTCTGGCCCGACAGATGACCGCCGCATCGCGACATACTCTTCAACCGGCTCGGGCGCTGGTGCGTTATCGGCGTGTGCCCAGAACGCTCCGCCCCCGCCGAATGTGACTGCCACGGCGGCACCGATGGCCGCCCACCGGGACCGCCACAAGCCTCCCCGCCCGCCTACTGCAATGTCCGTGCCCATGGTTGCCCTCTCTCCATCCGTTCGGACCCACCGAGTGGGTGCGTGTACTCATCGTCCGCTGGTACCACTGCGAGCGACACCGCCGAAGGTCACATCGCCTCGGCGTCAGACTCCCGGTGCGGAGACCCGGCGGGTGTCCGATATGCGGACTCCTACCGGACATGGCTTGTTGCGTTCGTCATCGGTCGGAACTGTTCGTCGGGTTGTCTCTGCAGACGGTCCCCAACCGGACGTTTCCGCTCGACGGGTGCTCATGCCGTGGGAAAGCCGAGCCGAAGGTGTACCGCACTCCGGTTATCGAGTGGGACGATACGTCAGGTGTTTGCCGGCGTTCGTTGCGAAGGGATCAGGCCGTCACGCTCCTCGTCGAGCTGGCGGTCGCCACATCGGCCACAGCGGCGGGCTGTCGTCGACTGCGAACTCACCGGTCACCTGAGAGGGCAAGCGTCGCCGACTACGGTTTAGCGACCAAATCGCTCGGTGCGGATGAGTACCTTGCGGGCGCACCGGGACCTTGCCTAGGGTTCTTGGGCGGGCGAGGGTTGAGAGGGGATCAATGTGCGTGCCGTTCACCGTCTCGTGTCCGTTGCCGCAATCGGCGGCCTGATCGCGTCCGTCGTCGCGACCGCCGAGCCGAGCGGCGGGCGTGCCGACCACACGCCGGCGCCAGCCTCGGTGACGATCGCCGGCAGCCTGCAGTCCGAGCTCGGCTGCACGGGCGACTGGCAGGCCGACTGCGCCACGACCCATGCCGTCAACGTGATCGGCGACGTGTGGAAGGCGACGTTCACCGTGCCCGCCGGCGAGTGGGAGTACAAGACCACGATCAACGACAGCTGGACCGAGAACTACGGCCTCGGAGGCGTGCCGGACGGCCCCAACATCCCGCTCTCGCTGGCGGCCGACACCAGCGTCCGCTTCTACTACTCACACGCAACGCACTGGACGACCGACTCGGCTCGATCGCGGATCGTCACCGCCCCCGGTTCGTACCAGAGCGAGCTCGGCTGTCCCGGCGACTGGCAGCCCGACTGCCTGCGGTCGTGGTTGCAGGACCCCGACGGCGACGGCACCTACGAGTTCTCGACCAGCGACATCCCCGCCGGCACCTACGACGCGAAGGCGACGATCGACGAGTCGTGGGACGAGAACTACGGCGCGGGAGGCGCGCTGAACGGCGGCAACATCGGGTTCTCGGTCGCCGACGGCCAGAGTGTGACGTTCACGTTCGTCTCGGCCACGAACACGCTGACGATCACCACGTCGGGTGGCAGCGGTGGCGGCATCGAACCCGGCGACGAACTGCTGGTCCGTGACCCCGTACGGCCAGGTGCCGACGAGATGATCTACTTCGTCATGCCCGACCGGTTCGCCAACGGCGAACCGAGCAACGACCACGGCGGCGATACGTCGGGCGATCCGATCGTCGACGGGTTCCTGCCCGATCACAAGGGCTACTACCACGGCGGCGACCTCGCCGGCCTGACGGCCCAACTCGACTACCTCGACCAGCTCGGCATCACGGCGATCTGGATCACACCGCCGTTCAAGAACGACTGGGTGCAGGGCGACGGCACGATCGGCGGCTCGTCGGCCGCCTATCACGGCTACTGGCAGGTCGACTACACGCAGATCGACCCCCACTTCGGCACCAACGCCGAGATGCAGTCGTTCGTGGCCGACGCCCACGCCCGTGGCATCGACGTGCTGTTCGACATCGTCCCCAACCACACCGGCGACGTGATCACCTACGCCGAGGACGAGTTCACGTACCGGAGCAAGGCCGACTTCCCCTACCGCGACGCCGCGGGCGACGTGTTCGACGACCGCGACTTCGTCGGCACCAGCTCGTTCCCCACGCTCGATTCGACGACGAGCTTCCCGTACACGCCC
>DASQFE010000140.1:0-2083 GCA_035633295.1 Ilumatobacteraceae bacterium
TCGCAGAGTTCGCCGAGGCTGACGAGGATCGATGCGATGTCGTCGATCGTGGTGCGGGGATTGACGATGCAGATGCGTAGGACGACCTCGCCCTGCCAGGTGGTGGGCACCACGAATGCCCGACCAGCAGCGAGTTCGGCATCGCTCCATGCCTGGTAGTCGGTGGCAGTCCATCCGATGCGACGGAAGACCACGATCGACAACTCGGGCTCCATCAACAGCTCGGTCACCGGACACTGCTCAACGAGACGTGCCGATTCCTGAGCGATCCGCAGCGTGATCTCCACCGCCTCGGTGTAGGCGTCGGTGCCGTACGTGGCGAGGCTGAACCACAGTGGCAGGCCCCTGGCGCGTCGCGACAGGTGGTGGGCGTAGTCGCTGGCATTCCACGGCTCATCGCTGGTGTCGTGGAGAACATCGAGGTACTCCGCGTACTGGGTGTGTGCCGCGCGGGCGACATCCGGGTCGCGATAGATCAGGGCGCAGGAGTCGAACGGCGCGAAGAGCCATTTGTGAGGATCGACGATGAAACTGTCGACGCGTTCGATGCCGTCGAAGAGGTGACGAACGCTCGGTGCCGCGAGAGCCGCGCCACCATAGGCGCCATCAACGTGCAACCAGGTCTGGCGCTCCTCGGCTGCATCGGCAGCGTCAGCAAGGTCGTCGACAACACCGACATTCGTGGTTCCCGACGTTGCGACGATCGCGAACAAACGGCCACGATCGGTGGCGTCGAGCGAGTCGAGTGTCGAACGCAGGGCGGCGCCACGCATCTCACCGCGGTCGCCCGCAGACACGAGCACGACGTCAGCGTCCATCACACGGGCGGCCTGAGCGACCGACGAGTGAGCACCGGTCGAGGCAACGATCAGGCCTCGCGTCCGGTCGTGGGCACCGTCGGCGCGATGTCGCCAGCGCCACCGAGCTGCAACCAATGCGCTGAGGTTTCCGCCGGTGCCGCCGCTGACGAACACGCCACCGGCCGAGGCCGGCAACCCCGCGAGGTCGGCGATCCAACGCAGCGCCTCGTTCTCGGCAAAGATCGCCCCAGCGCCCTCCATCCACGAACCGGCGTAGATGTTCGAGGCTCCGACGACGAGGTCGAAGAGGATCGAAGCCTCGGTCGGAGCGTTTGGAACGAACGACAGGAACAGTGGATGGTCGACCGAGATGCACGCCGGCGCGAGGACTTCTCCGAACACACGCAGCGCTTCGAGTCCGCCGAGGCCGGTCGACGTGATGGTGGCTCCCGCTGCCTCCCGGAGACGGTCGGGGGCTACGGAGTGATCGAGCGGAGGCGGGTCCATTCGCATCCGATCGACGGCATATCGAACGATCGCCTCGGCGAGCAGCTCGGTCGAGCGGTCGTACGTATGCATCGGCGCCAATCAGTCGGGGAGGTCGAGGAGTTCGCTGCCCTCGTTGCGGGCACGACCGTCTCGGTACTCAGCCTCGCCGATGATCACCGACAAGATGGCGCCACCGATGATCACCAAGATGGGAAACACCAGCAGCACGATGACGAGGGCAATGGCGCCGGGCATGACGTCAGGCTAGTGCCCGACACTCGGGGTGGCGAAAGCATGAGGTGATGTGGTCGTTGACCATGCCGGTGGCCTGCATGAAGGCGTAGCAGATCGTGGGCCCGACGAATCCGAACCCACGCCGTTTGAGATCCTTGCTCATCGCCTGCGAGCGGTCGGTCTCGGCCGGCAGGGCATCCATCGTCGGCCAGTTGTTCTGGATGACGGCACCGTCGACGAATCCCCACAGGTACGAGACGGGATCGTCGAGTTCGAGCCAGGCCCTGGCGTTGCGGATCGATGCATCGACTTTCGCCCGGTTGCGGACGATTCCCTCATCACTCAGTAGGCGGGCGACGTCGTGCTGGCCGAACGCTGCCACCACCTCGGGATCGAATCCTCGGTACGCGGCGCGATAGGTGTTGAGCTTGCGCAGGATCGTCGACCACGACAGGCCCGCCTGGGTACCTTCGAGAATGAGAAACTCGAACAATACGAGCGGGTCACGCTCGGGTACGCCCCACACCTTGTCGTGGTACTCGATGTACGCATCACCGATG
>DASQFE010000141.1:0-9389 GCA_035633295.1 Ilumatobacteraceae bacterium
TCGACCCGCTTCAGCTCCGCGATGCGGGCCGCGGCGATGTCGGCCTGTCGTCGGCCCTCGTCGGCCAGGTGCAGACCCTTGGCCCTGCCCGGCAGCACCTTGCCGGTCGTCGGGGTCTGGCCGTGCCGAACGAGCAACACCGTCGTGAACGAGTGGCCCGTGGACTTCTTTGTTGCAGCACGCGGGGGAGAGGGTCGCTTCGTGGTGGCCATGGAGAACTTCCAACCTACTGTCGAGCGTCGTGACTCCGATCGCCAGACTCGAATGCGATGTCGTCGCCTGAAGGTCGTGCCCGCGGCTCGTCGAGTGGCGCGAGCAGGTCGCCATCCAGAAGCGTGCCGCCTACCACGACGAGACGTACTGGGGCCGACCGATACCGGGGTTCGGTGACCCGCAGGCCCGGATCGTCGTGCTCGGTCTGGCCCCGGCCGCCCACGGCGCGAATCGCACCGGACGGGTCTTCACCGGCGATCGCAGTGGCGACTGGTTGTTCCGGGCGATGCATCGAGCGGGCCTGGCCAATCAGCCGCAGTCGGTGTCTGTCGACGATGGACTGGAACTCAGCGATGCGTGGGTGACGGCGGCCGTGAAGTGCGCCCCTCCGGGCAACACGCCGCTGCCCGACGAGCGCGATGCGTGCGCGTCGTTCCTGCGTCGTGAGTTCGCTGCGCTCACGCAGATGCGGGTCGTGGTCTGCCTCGGTCAGTTCGGGTATCAGGCGGCGTGCGCACACTTCGGTGTGCGCCCACGACCGAAGTTCGGCCACGCCGTCGAAGTCGAGGTGGCGGGTGGGCCCGCGCTGATCTGTTCGTTCCATCCGAGTCAGCAGAACACGTTCACCAAGCGTCTCACCGAACCGATGCTCGACGCCGTGTTCCATCGCGCCGTTGTGCTCAGTAGCCTCGAACCGCTGTGAAGACCTCTCGCCGTTCGCTCGCCATCGTTGCCGCTGTTGTCGGAGTGTTCGCGCTGTCGGCGTGCGAGTCCGACCCGAGCCCGACTCGGGTGGCGCAGGACCTCGTGAAGACCGAGACCGCAGATCAACCCGAGGTCCAGGAGTGCATGCTCAAGGTCATCGACAACTACGACCTCGATCAACTCGGCTCCGACTCGGTCGGCGACAACGCCGAAAAGGCCAAGGCTGCCGACGCCGAACTCGTCAAGTTCGAAGCCGACCTCGCCGCCTGCCGCTGATGGCCTGGACCGGCGACGAGCAGATCGTCGACGGTTTCGTCGAGCGCGCCTTCCTTCTCCCGCCGACGATCTCTGAGTCGGCGATCCACGGCGTCTACCGAACACCCCTGTCGGGCGACACCGATCGGCTGGTACTGGTCGGCCACGGGGGAGGAAACGACGATGCCCACAAGCACTCGGGCTACATCGTGGCGATCGCTGGCCTTCTCGCTGAGCGGAATATCGCTTCGCTGTCGATCGACGGGCCCGGTCACGGCGACCGTGCGACGTTCCGGTTCGAGGGGCACCCGGGCGAAATCGAACGGGCCTGGGCAAGTGGGGGAGGCACGCCGGGCGTGGTCGCCGACTGGCGAGCGGCACTCGACTTCATCGAAGCCGAACGCGGTGCGCGGCCAACCGGCTGGTGGGGCGTCTCGATGGGAACGATGATGGGCGTCCCTGTCATCGCCAATGACGACCGCATCCGGATCGCCGTGCTGGGGCTGATGGGAATCTGGCAGGCGATCGGCCCCGACCTCGAGCGGCTGGCACCGGACGTGAGGTGTCCACTGCGGTTCCTCGTGCAGTGGGATGACGAGACGATCCCCCGCCAGACCTGCTTCGAGCTGTTCGACCGTCTTGGCAGCACCCGCAAGACACTGCACGCCAACCCCGGACGTCATTCGGGAATCCCCCGGTTCGAGTTCGAGGCCTCCGCCGACTACCTGTCTCGCCACCTGCGCTGACCGGCCCGGCACGTCGACCCGTCACGGCGAAACGTCACGTTTGACCCGGCACCGTGTGACGCTCAGGGGGTTGGGGCGGGGGCTTCGGGCTTCTTCTTGGGCGGCGGTACGCCGACGGCGGGGGCAGGGTCGGCGTCGTTCGGCCAGCGGCGGCGGCTGACGATCGACAGCAGGCGCAACAGGCGCATCGCCGTCTCGTCGGTCTGGGCCGGCTTGGCGATGATCGAGCCGTCGGCGATCATCCGCTCGATGACCTCCTCGCCGAGCTCGGTGCGCACGATCGTGAGGGTCCAGTCGTTGTCCTCGCCGATACCGCCCGTCGAGACGTCGGCATGTTCGGCGGCGAAGTCGGGGCAGCTCGTGCAACCCTTGCGGGTCCAGCCGTGGCACTCCTTCAGGTCGACCTCGTGGTACGAACCGTCCTTCATCCAGATTTGGAACACACCCTTGATGTTCATCTTCACCATGTCCTGCTTCTTGAGGCCGTACTTGGCCTCGAACAGTTCGGTGAAGATGGCATCGTCGAACGTCTTGGAACACAGCAGCCCGATATTGAACAGGAACGGCTTGGACACCTTGCCCGCCTTGCGGTCCCACATCGTGGGCGGCGACGAGGTCTGGCAGCCCATGCCGACCAGTGCCAGGCGCTCGTACCCCTTCTCCTTCGCCTCGACCAGGGCGAGCGGGTTGGCGCAGTACGTATAGCGACTGCCGGCAGTGGCGAGGATCTCCTCCTTGGTGGCGACGACGGCGGGCTTGGCCTTCCAAGCGTCATCGTCCTCGACGCCGCTCACGAGCGCGGCGTCGATGTAGTCGTGCTCGCGCAGCCAGATCAGCATCGCCGAGACGAGCCCGCCGTCCTGGCCCATCTTGTGGACCATCTCGTCGCTCGCACGGGTGAGGTAGAGCTGGCGCCAGATGCCGGCCATCTCATCCGGTTCGCGAACCCGGCCGAACAGGTGCATGTCGGCCGAGGGCTCCCACGCCCGAAAGCGAGGACACGCCCGGGTGCAGGTGGTGCATCCGCCCCCTTCCCCGAATCCGTGGATGCAGTTCTCGAGGCCCAGCTCCTCTTCGATGTGGAAGGGGATGTACTTGCCCTCCTCGTGCTCGTAGCCGATCACGTCGTGGGGGCACGTGACGACGCAGCCGGCGCAGCCCGTACACAGCCCGGTCGTGATGACCTCGGCGTACAGTTCCTTCCACTGCGCAGTCCACCGCCCGGCCTTCGCGGGTGTTTCGAGTGCGCCGGTGTCGGCGGGGGAGTCCACGGTCGTCATGAGTCCCGACTGTACGCGACACGGGCAGCAACCGGCGAGGGAAGCGCCAGCGACGAGCCGGAGTCGGCCCGACCTCGAGTTCCCCACCTCCGGCTCGTGGTGAGGCCCGACAAAGAGGCAGGAGACGCGCCGATCCCCGAGCCAACCCTCTGAGGACGCAAAGGAGGCTCGGGGATCGAGCGACAGGACGCAACGATGCGTCCCGATCAGGATCGGCCGGATCGCCGACTAGATCGCGTCGCTCCCTTCCTCACCGGTGCGGATACGGACGAGCCGTTCCACCGGGGAGACCCAGATCTTGCCGTCGCCGATCTTGCCGGTCGCGGCCGAGGCAACGATCGTGTCGACGACGCTGTCCACTGCGTCGTCTTCGACGATGATGCTGAGGCTCACCTTGGGCACGAAGTCGATCTTGTACTCCGATCCTCGGTAGGTCTCGGTGTGGCCGCCCTGTCGCCCGAAGCCACGAACTTCCTCGACCGTGATGCCGGTGATGCCGGCGGCCTTGAGGGCGTCCTTGACGTCGTCCAATTTGAACGGCTTGATGATTGCTGTGACGAGTTTCATGTTGTCTCCTGGTACTTAGATCGACCGGCTGAGGTCTGTCTTCACGAACGTCGGGTATGCCTCGACGCCCATCTCGGGGATGTCGAGGCCGGTGATCTGGTCCTCTTCCTTCGAGCGGATGCCACCCTTGCCACGAGACTTCGAGATCGTGTCCTGGATCTTGAAGAACCCGAACGCGATGCCGAAGATGACCGTCCAGATGACGACGGCGCCGAGCGCCTGGGCGCCGAGCTGGCCCCAGTCGCCCTTGATGATGCCTTCGACTCCTTCGCTGTCGCTGAGGTTCCAGCCGCCGCCGTAGCTGCCGTTCGAGAAGATGCCGACGGCGAGCACACCGAAGGTGCCACAGACACCGTGCACCGAGATGGCGCCCACCGGGTCGTCGATCTTGAGCTTTCGCTCGATGAAGAACACCGACTCGATGACGAGGACGCCGGCGATCACACCGATGACGGCGGCCGCCCAGGGTGCCACGAAGGCACAGGCTGCGGTGATGGCGACGAGTCCGGCGAGCATGCCGTTGGCCATCATGCCCGGGTCGGGCTTGCCGGTCCGCTTCGTGATCCAGGCCATGGCGGCGACGGCACCGAAGGCACCAGCGATAGCGGTGTTCGTCGCGACGACAGCGAACTGCACATCGGTTGCGGCGAACGTCGATGCGGCGTTGAAGCCGAACCAGCCGAACAGCAGGATGAACGTGCCGAGCATCGCCATCGGAATGTGGTGACCCGGAATTCCTCGTGGGGTGCCGTCGGCGGCGAACTTGCCGACTCGAGGCCCGACCACGATTGCGCCGGCGAGGGCGGCAGCGCCGCCGACCGCATGGACGACGCCGGAACCGGCAAAGTCGACGTAGCCGGCCCCGAGTCCCATCGTGTCCCAGATCTGCGACAGCCAGCCGCCGCCCCAGGTCCACGCTGCGAACAGCGGGTAGAACACGGCGCCGCAGAACAGGCCCCAGATGACGAAGCTGCCCCACTTCCACCGCTCGGCCATCGACCCGGTCGGGATCGTGGCGACGGTGTCCATGAACGCCACCATGTAGAGGAAGAAGCCGATCAGCGGAATCGTGATGTTGTCGCCGCTGAGCGCCCAACCTCCCTCCCACAGGAACACCCAACTGCCCGACCCGAGCAAGGGGCCGCCCACCGGCGCGTCCAGTCCGAACGCGCCGTAACTGAATCCGCCGAACGCCAGCGGGAAGCCGACGAGAAAGAAGGCGATGAAGCCGAGGGCGAAGATCGCGAAGTTCGTGCTGACCACGTGGGCCGCGTGCTTCGCCTGGCAGAAGCCAGTTTCGACGAGCGCGAAGCCCGCCTGCATGAAGATCACCAGGATGGCGCCGATGAAGACGAACAGCAGGTTCAGCTGCTGCCCGGTCACCGGGATCGGCTCGGGCTCCTGGGCAAAGGCGATGGTCGGCAAGAGCGCCGCGCCGGCAAGACCGACGCCGGCAGCAGTAATGATTCGTCGTGCACGTTTGGGCACAGTGTCCTCCAAGAGATAGGGAAATGGATGTACGCGTCCAGTGGCGCCATTGCCGCCCGGATTGCGAGCGCAACATAAGGCGACCGGATTTCCGCATCGTCGCCGAAGTGTTTCCTGCGTGTGAATGGTGATACTCGGGAAAACTTGACCCGTGGGTCAAGTTCCGGGTCAGAATGGGGGAATGGATCTGTCCTATCCCCCCGAAGCCGATGAATTCCGTACCGAGATCAAGGCGTGGTTGAACGACAACCTGCCTGATGGTTGGTTCGACGACGGGTTCGAGATGACCGACGACGAACGTAGGCAGTTCAACGAGGAGTGGCCCCAGAAGCTGTTCGAGGGCGGATGGATCTGTGCCACCTGGCCGGCCGAGTACGGCGGCAAAGGCCTCACCACGATGCAGGGCGTCGTGCTGTCCGAGGAGTTCGCCACCGCCAAGGCGCCGATGCGTGGTGACTTCTTCGGCGACACGCTCGTCGGCCCGACGATTCTCCAGTGGGGGACCGAAGAGCAGAAGAAGGAGTTCCTGCCGGGGATCCTGAGCGGCACGACGCGCTGGTGCCAGGGATTCTCCGAGCCGAACTCCGGCTCCGACCTTGCCAGTTTGAAGACCACCGCCGTGCTCGACGGCGACGAGTGGGTCATCAACGGCCAGAAGGTGTGGACCACCGGGGGCCACCACGCCGATTACTGCTTCCTGCTCACTCGCACCGACCCCGACGTCAAGAAGCACGGAGGCATCTCGTACATGCTCGTGCCGATGCGTCAAGAGGGCGTCGAGGTGCGCGGCATCGTGCAGCCCGACGGCACGGCCGAGTTCAGCGAGGTGTTCTTCGACAACGCACGGTGTCGCAGGGACGCCGTTGTCGGTGGCGTGAACAACGGCTGGAAGGTTGCCAACTCGACGTTGGCGTTCGAACGCGGCCAGTCGGCAACGACGGGTTACCGGCGTTTCGCCGAGGAGTACCGCTTGTTGGTCGAGGCTGCCACCGAGAAGGGTGTCATCGACGATCCGCTGATTCGCCAGCGCCTCATGACGTACTACACGAAGATCCAGATCCTGAAAATCAACGGGCTGCGCAACCTGTCGGCGACCCTGAGCGGGAGCAGTGACATGGGCACGATCACCCTCGGCGCAACGAACAAGATGTTCTGGTCGGAGATGCACAAGGCTGCCATGGAGTTGGCTGTCGACATCTACGGTGCGGACGCCATGCTCATCGACGCCGGCCCTGAGGCCGGTGGTTGGCCGGGCGCTGCTCGTGACAAGCGCCGCGACGGCTACCCCGTGAGCCCGATGATGTCGTCGTTCTTCTTCTCGCGTTCCGAGACGATCTGGGGTGGCACGAGCCAGATCCAGCGCAACATCGTCGGCGAACGCGTCCTCGGCCTCCCCAAGGAACCCAAAGGCCCCGACGAATCCTGACCCGGCAATCGTTCTCGTGAACTCGTGCGCGAATAGTTCCGCAACGAGTTCACGAGAACGGCTCGGGGGCGTGGTCAAGCCGCCCGCACGGTTGCACTGCGGTGCGCGTGAATCTGCACCAGTTCGTCGATGGTTGCCGTGAAGTCGTCGTCGAGTTCCTGATCGGTGACGCGGTCGACCTGCCAGTCGATGCGCCGAGCGGCTCGATCGCGAGCCTTGTCCTGTTGGGACTCCTGACGGCCACCGTGCCAGCTGACGTGGTCAACCTCGAGTGCCCACCGGATCGCCGGATCGGCGCCGTCGGGATGAATCGTGATCCCGTTGGGGAGCTCCAGGGTGAACTGCCGGACGAGTTCGATTCCGCGTTGCTCCAGCGCTCGGAGGACGCGGAGTTCCAGTCCTGATCCTGCTGGCTTCTGCCAGTCCGCCCGCCGGGACATCACCCGGTTGACCCTCCCCAAGCCTGGTCGCCCCTTGGTCCGGAGGCGTCGTGTCAATCGCCAGAGGGTCTGGAGGTTTGCATGGTGGTCGAGGACCCATTCGGTGAGTCGTTCGAAACGCTCGTCATCGACGTCGCGAGCACAGTCGAACCAGGCTCGCGGAGGGCTGGCAACGACGATGCCATCGTCGCGGACCACCGAATCGGACGCGTTGATGACATTGGACCGACGCAATACGACGCCGCGGGTGATCGGGGTTCGGTCGTGTCCGATCAGGACGTACGGGACGTCCGGTCGCCAGACGTGGCGGTAGCCCCAGAGCCGTGCGGCTGCGACCCCGGTGACGATTGCGAGCGGGTCGGCGAGGCAAGCCGCTACGCATCGGGCCTCGAAGGTGTCGGGCGAGGTTGCCATTCGGTACACGCCACGGTGGACAGCCACGAGCACGTCATTGGAGAGCTGCCAACGGAGGGCATGACTCGTGTAGCCGTCCTGCGTGAGTTCGTCGTGGGTGACGATGCCATGTCGCTGGGCTATCCGGGCGGAGAGTGAATGCGAGATCGTGGCCATGCGGCCCCCTTTGGAGTGTCCTGCGGTCAGGCCAAATTCGGCCGAGCGGGGCACCCCGTGGGACGAATGCTAACGAGATCGGGTGTCGACACGGACTCACTCGACCGTTGCGTCGCTTCTCGTGAACTCGTGCGCGAATAGCTCCGCAACGGGTTCACGAGAACGGGATTTCATGCTGTCGAAACGTGGGGCCTCGGAGGACGGGAGGGTGGCAGAGTACGGTCGGCGCTGTGGACGAGCTGCTGGAGGTCGACGGAAGCCCGCGGCCGATCGCGCGTGATCTGATCGAGTTGCTCCATCGCATCGGGATCGACGAGGTTCGCGAGCGCCAGCGCGTGTCAGACCTCGAGATCCTCACGATGGGCATCTCCTTCACCGTCTACTCCGACGGTGAGAACATCGACCGCGCCTGGCCGTTCGACATCATCCCGCGGTTGATCGACGGCAACGAGTGGAGTGTCGTCGAGCGCGGGCTCGCCCAACGCCTACGAGCACTCAACCGCTTCATCGACGACGTGTACAACGACCAGCAGATCATTCGCGATGGCGTGTTCCCCGCCGAGCTCCTGGTGGACTCGGCCAACTACCGCCCGGAGTGTCGGGGTGTCCATCCGAAGTTCGGCGTGTGGGCGCACATTTCGGGCTCGGATCTCGTGCGGGCCGGCGATGGCCTGCTCTACGTGCTCGAGGACAACCTGCGAGTACCGTCGGGCGTCAGCTACGTGCTCGAGAACCGAGCCATCGCAAAGCGGGCGTTCCCCGAGCTGTTCCAGCGGTACCGGATTCGCCCGGTCGACGCCTACACCGACGAACTCAACAAGCTCCTCAGCTCACTCGCTCCCGCCGATCGCCACGACCCGACCATCGTCGTGCTCACCCCGGGCGTCTTCAACTCGGCGTACTTCGAGCACTCGTTCCTGGCCCAGCGGATGGGCGCGGAACTCGTCGAAGGCCAGGACCTCGTGGTCGGCGACGACGATTGCGTGTACATGAGGACGATCCAAGGACTCGAACGCGTCGACGTGATCTACCGACGGATCGATGACCTGTTCATCGATCCGGAGGTGTTCCTGCCCGAGTCGACGCTCGGAGTGGAGGGTCTCATGCGGGCGTGGAAGGCCGGCAACGTCGGGATCGCCAACGCACCGGGCGCTGGAGTAGCCGACGACAAGTGCGTCTATGCATGGGTGCCGGACATGATCCGCTACTACCTGGGCGAGGAGCCGCTGATTCCGAACGTGCCCACGTTCCGGTGCATGTACGACGACGAACGTGCGCATGTTCTCGCCAACATCGGCGACCTCGTGCTGAAGCCGGCCAACGAGAGCGGCGGCTATGGCATCGTGATCGGCAACCGGGCGTCGAGCGAGGAACTCGAGACTGCGGCGGCGGCCATTCGGGCCGATCCGCGCAACTGGGTGGCTCAGCCAATCCTCGACCTGTCGACGGCGCCGACGCTGGTCGACGACGGCATCGAGCCACGCCACCTCGACCTTCGTCCGTTCATCCTCACCGGCGAACACAGCTATGTCACTGACGGTGGCCTCACTCGTGTTGCGCTGACCAAGGGATCGCTCGTGGTGAACTCATCGCAGGGGGGCGGCAGCAAGGACACCTGGATCGTCGACACCCACCCGGATTGGGCCGGCGGAGACGGTTCGGCGTCGGCCGAATCACAGAACCAGTTGCAGCGCCAGGC
>DASQFE010000142.1:0-3085 GCA_035633295.1 Ilumatobacteraceae bacterium
ACCCCCGCCGCTTCGGACCCGATCCCGATGCGGAACGGGTTCACGGTCGACCCGATGATCCCCACGAACGGCGCCACGGTCACCACCGCCACCGTGGTCACCCGGTCGTAACCGAGTGCGAGGAACAACGGGATCAGCAGCGCGTACATCCCGAGCGTCTCGTCGCTCCACGACATCACCGAGCCCAACAGACCGAACAGGATGCACATCGACACGATGAGCACCGGACCACGCGCACTGAACCGTTTCGCGAGGTGCGCGATGCCGATGTCGAGCGCCCCGGTACGGAACACCACCGTCATGAACCCGCCGATCGCCAAGATGAACAGGAACACCTGGGCCAGACCGAACAGGTTGCCCGTGCCGAACGGGCTGACGAACCCGGTCTCGGGGTTCTGGATGCCGTACAGCCCGTTGATCGGCGCGTAGAGCAGGTCCTGAACCCGCTCACCGAAGTTCAGCGGTGAGTCCACCCGCTCATAGCTGCCCGCGATCGGCGAGCCGGCATCGTCGAGTCGGTACTGGCCCGACGGGATGAAGAACGCCGCCACCCACACCAACACCAAGATCAGCGTCAAGATCGTCAGCGGCGACGGGAACCCCCTCTTGGCCGGCTGATCCTCCGGGTCGCGATCGGACGGTTTCTCAGCGTGGAACCCCTCGATGATCGCGTCCTCGACCACGTCCTCGGCACTGACATACGCTGCCCGCTCGGCTGAATACGACCCGTCTGCCCCGATCATCGCCGGAAGCTACCACCAGCTGGCGACACCAGCGAGTTGAACGCGGCCAACAGCCGAACACCGGCAGCTTCGCCACGTCGGAGCCGACCTGACGTGCAGCCCGGTCTGAGCAGTTGGCGAGACTGAGACAACGGTCGCAGCGTCGATCGCGCACGTCAAGTTGATCGTCAGTGGATGACGTTTGGGCGAGAATGAGCCTCGGTGAACACGACCTCGACACACCCTGACAAGTCGGCGCCTTCCTGGGCTGCCCGAGGCGCCCTGTCGGCTGGCGGTGGGGTGATCGGCGCACTTGCCGGTGCGACCGCAGCAGTGTTGACGACCGAGTTGATCAAACGCATCCTCGCCGTCGTCGTCCGCCAGGACACGTGGGTGATCCTGACGTTGCCGCTTGTCGGCGCAGCGATCGCCGTTGCGATCCTTCACGGGCTCGCCGAGGGCGAGGCGGTGCAGCGGCTGGACAAGCCCAAGCCGAAGCGGGTATTGAAGTACGGTCCCAAGCCCTACTGGTACACCTTTCCCGGTGACGTTGCTCGTGCCGACCTGACCGGCGACGTCGTCAAGACCGCCGGCGAGGAGGAGAAGTTCCCGTGGCACCTGGCACCGGTGCGTGCGTTGGCGATCGTGTCGACGGTGTCGCTCGGCGCCCCAATGGGCACCGAGGCGCCCGCCGCGCACCTCGGTGTCGCCGCCGGGTCGTGGGTGGGGTCCAACGAGCGTCTCGGTCGGATCGTCCGGCCCGCCGGTGTGGCCGGCGGTGCCGCTGGTGTCTCGGCGTTGATGGGTATCCCGCTCGTCGGCACGGTGTTCATGCTCGAACTCGGACGCCGACGCAACGCTCCGCTGAGTTTCGAACGGGTGATCGCCGCACTGGTCGGCGGGCTCGTCGGCTGGGGCATCAACGTGATGTTCGACCTTGACCTGATCCGCCTCGTCGTGCCGAAGATCCCACCCAGCGACGTCGTCGACGCCGTGTTCGCCGCGCTCTTCATCGGCGCGATCGCCGGTGCGATCACGGCACTCACCGGCGCCGCGATCTACAAAGCCCGTGGATGGTCGGCATCACCGGTGCGACGGTTGATCTTCGGCGGCCTCGCAATGGTCATGTGTGCCGCTGCGGTGGCAGCGATCGCTTCACCGGGAGCAGCAGTGGGCCCCGGCGGCGGCGCGATCGTGTGGGCCGAGACGACCCAGACCGCTGCACTCACCCTGTTGGCGGTCGCGTTGCTGAGAGCCGTGATGACCACGGCGGCAGTCGCGGCAGGCGGATGTGGCGGCGTGTTCGTGCCCTTCTTGGCGATCGGCGACATCGCCGGCCGGGTGTTCGCCGCACCGTTCGGCGTGCCCGCCGACCTCGCCGGTGCCGCGGGCGCAGCAGCAGGCATCGCCGGCGGCTATCGCCTGCCGTTCACCGCGTTGATGATGGTGCTCGGCGTCGGTGGCCCCGTAGCGGCCACCGCCACCTGCGTCGCCACGGTGGGAGTCGCCACGATCGCTGCGGTCGGAGCCTCCCGCGCAGTCACCTGGCTGCCACGCCTGCGCCCGACCCCGGCCTGACTCGGTGTGTTCCGGTATCGGGTGCGCTGAACGGCACTACTGTTCGGCGATGCCCGGAGAACTCGTCACGAGGTTCATGGACGCGATCGTTGCCAATGATCTCGACACGGCATGTGCGCTGATCAGCGATGACATCGAATACGACAACGTCCCGATGGGAAAGTTGATCGGAAAAGAGGCGTTCCGATCGGGCCTGGGCTCACCGGCAGAAGGTCTTGTGCGCGCTTAGGAACAAGGAGTCGCCTGACCAGGCTCGTCGAGGATGCGCTCCGGCCCGAGCGCTCGACGTGTCCCCGGTGCGAGCTATTTGCCCGCGTCGTCGCCCGTCAGGTCTTCCACGTTCAAGGCGATACCCAAGCGGACGGCGATCTCCCCGATCGAATCGAGCAGAGCGTCGAGGTCGACCCCGACCGGCACGGTCAACTGGGCGGTGATCTCGAAGCCCCTGCCACCGTCTTTGCCTGGCAAGTCGGTGACCGTGCCCAGACGCGAGATGCTGATTCCGGCTTCGCTGATCGCTGTGGAGATCTCATGGACAACGCCCGGTCGGTCATCACCGGTGAATCGCAGGCGTACTTCATCGGCATCGGGCGCAACGACGGGTTGCTCGACCTGCTGAGCCGTAACGTGCAGACCCTGTTCACGCAGAACCAACAGGTTGGTGAGCAGTTCGTCGACCCGGTCGGCGCCGACCTCCACCACGACAACGCCAGCGAACGTACCAGCGATCTCTGCCAACTCGCTGCGCTTCCAGTTGCCCTCGTGAAAGCGAACCACGTCGGCCA
>DASQFE010000143.1:0-3052 GCA_035633295.1 Ilumatobacteraceae bacterium
TTCGCCGTCGGCCTGGGTCAGATACCGCGTGTAGTAGGCGGCGGTAGCTACCGAGGTGTCCGCGTACAGCGTCGACACCCTCAACTGAGGTTGACCCGGTTCGACGGACGGGTTGTTATGCGGCGATGCCGTCGCCGTGACGGTTGAATTTAGCTTCGAACTCGACGGGTGAGTTGTAGTTGATGGACGAGTGCAGCCGGCGTTGGTTGTACCAGCCTTCGATCCAGCGCGTCAGATCGCGGCGGGCGTCGGCACGGGTGGCCCAGCGGCGCCGGTTGGCGTGCTCACGCTTCAAGGATCCGAAGAACGACTCCGCTGCGGCGTTGTCCCAGCACACCCCGGTCGCGCCCATCGACTGCACGACGCCGTGAGCGTCGCAGAGTTCACCGAACTCGGCCGAGGTGTATTGCGATCCGCGGTCGGAGTGGAACACGACACCAGCGTCGACGCGGCCACCACGCGTCGCGACGGCGGCATCGAGTGCGTTGGCGACGAGTTCGGTGCGCATGTGATCAGCGACGGACCAGCCGATCACTCGCCGCGAGTACAGATCGATGACGGTCGCCAAGTAGAGCCAGCCCTCACCGGTGCGCAAGTAGGTGATGTCGCCGCACCAGATCGTGTCTGGCGTGGTCGGGTTGAAGTCGCGTTTCACCCGATCCTCGGCTGCTGTGGCGCCTCGGTCGACGATCGTGGTGCGGACCTTGCGGCGCCCGGTCTCGCCCTCCCAGCCGTTGGCTGCCATGATCCGCGCCACCCGGTTGTGGCCGACGGTGAAGCCCTGCTTGCACAGCCAGCGATGCACCCGTGGTGATCCGTAGGTGCGGTCCGAGCACTCCCAGATCGCTTCGATCTCGATCGCCAGTCGGCGGTCCGACACCTCCCGGTCCGATGGGCCCCGGCCGTGCCAGTCGTAGAACCCTGACCGGGACACGTCGAGGACACGACACATCTCGCAGATGGTCCAGATGCTGTGGTTGGCCTGCTCCTCGGCGATGAACGAGTAGATCTTCATCACCCGTTCCTCGGGTCTCGTGCCGAGAAGTAGGCCGTTGCTTTTCCCAAGATGTCACGCTCCCGCGTCACCCGCTCGAGCTCTCGTTTCAGCTCACGGATCTCGGCACGTTCCTCCGGTGTCGGATCACCCTCGGCACGCTCGCGGGCCTGGCGGACCCAGTTGCCGAGCGAGGAATCGTAGATCCCCAACTCCTTGGCCACCTTCGCGATCTGACCGCCGGACTCCTCGACCAGGGCGACCGCGTCGGCCTTGAACTCATCGCTGAACTTGCGTCGATTCCGACGCTCACTCGTGTTTGACATGGACACTCCACTCCGGGCTCACGCCCTCAAGGTAGGTGTCCGTCAGACCGGGGCAACCTCAGTAAGCAGCCCATTCGTCCATGTAGGGGCCGAACGCTTCGCTGTCGGGGGCCGGTTCGTCGACGGGGTTGCTTGCGAGTAGGAGCATGTACTTCATGTCGTTACGTCCTTCGTGTCGGTGATCATTGTTGATTGTCACCTACACGACGAACGGCGGAATGAGATCCGGACACACGCGCCGAGAATCCGCCCCGAAATCCGGGGCGCTCAGCGGACGCGTTCCATCCGGCCGACGCCAACAAGCCGCTGAGACAGTTGGTGCGAGGGAGAACGGCCGAATCACGACGGTTCCGCCGAGCAACGCCAACCGGGATTCCCGAGCACTGCACTGGGGCCGCGATGCGGCGCGTGTTGAACGGTTCGGACCGGGTTATCGAGCGCCGATTATGGAGTGCCTTCCACCAGCAGGCGCTTCGGGGAGGCGCAATTGGACCAAGATGAGAAGGCGTCGTTGAACCCGCTCACGCAGTACGCCACCGACACCAACCTCCGGGCGCGCCAGCGCCTCTGGGAGTGCACCGTCACGTGATCGACGCACGGCTGCATCGGCCAACGTTCCAGCCCGACGGTGTTGCTCACCCATGAGCGCGCCAGCTGCAGTAGATCGGGAACGCGAGGAACCAAGGAGTGGCGCCCGGCGTCGAAGAGGTATGAGACGTCGAAGGTCGTTGTTCGGGATGGTTGTCACGATCGGGCTGCTCGCTGCGATGACGGGCTGTGGTTCCGACAGCGATCGGCCGACCACCTCCGACGCGGGGGGTCCGATCACGGTGGAGCAGCTCCTCGCACGATCGGCGGACACACCGGTCGCAGCGCAGGGGTTACTCCATGTCGATCAGGGAGTCGCCCGCCTGTGCGGGGCGATCATGGAGAGCTACCCGCCGCAATGCGGCGCGCCATCGGTCGAGCTGGTCGGGCTCGATCTTGCTGCGGTGGAGGGCACAACGACTGCCGAAGGGGTCACCTGGAAAGAGGGTGTCGTCCTGAACCTCGAGCGCGCGGTGGATGGACGGTTCGCGGTCGTCGATGTCGATGCTGGGTTCAGCGTGGAGGTCGTCCTCGGGCTCTACTCGGGCGTACCCGACCCGGCATGGACGCTCACGACCCAGCAGGCGAACGAGCTCGCCGCCGCGCTCGCCGCGTTGACGAGGGTCGACGAGTCCGCTCCGGCAGGTGGTCTCGGCTACCACGGATTCACCATCGTCACCCCTGACGGCACGCTGGTCGCGTATGCCGGCAAGGTGCTGAGCGCTGATTCCGACCCGACCTACGTCCTCGACGACCCTGACCGCACCATCGAGCGTCTCCTCCTCGACACCGCACGACCACACGTGAGCGCCGAGGAGCTGCGCGTCGTCGCCGACGCCGTCGAACAGGAATGACGCTGGCGTCCACTGGGCAACAGGGCATGCTGTAGCGCCGAACCGGAACGTCGCAGCTGCGTTCACGTCGGACATGGCCGAGCGTTGACGAGACTGGCCCACGGAGCCCGGCAGGGTGCACGACCTCCCGAGACTGAGCAGGCACCCTCCGACCGTCGAGCACCTTCCGCCTACTCGAACCCAGTCTCGAGTAGTCCGCCGACGGCCGGGCGGGCGGACTTCGACCTGCTGCGCAGCGGGACGCTGTCGAGCTTCGATGCGTCGGACGCTGCTGATGTTCGCGCCGAGTG
>DASQFE010000144.1:0-5216 GCA_035633295.1 Ilumatobacteraceae bacterium
CGTGCGGCGCGTCCACCCACGGCATGTCGGGGAACGTCGATCGAAGCAGGTCGCGGTCGTCGTGGTTGCCGGGGATCGGCAGGAACGGCACCGTCAGGGGTGCCAGCAACTCGGCGAGGTTGACGTACTCGCCGGGGCGGCCCCCGTTGGTCAGGTCGCCGGTTCCGAGCACGGCTGCCAGCGCCGGGGTCTCGGCGTTCAGCCCGGCGACGGCTTCGGCCAGTCGGGCGTTGTTGTCGACCCACACCTCATCGGGAACGTTGCCGTCGGCGTCGGCCGCGACGACATGGGTATCAGTCAGCTGCCCGATGAGGACGAACAAGTCGGCGGGATCAGCCACCGACTCATCATTGCCCGAAGGCAGCGTCGATTCCGGCACCATCGAGGTACTCGTCGATCCGGGTGACCCGACCATCGTCGACCTCGACGAACACCGCAGCAGGGACGTCGGCCGTTCGACCGTCGGGCAACTCGACGTGCAGCACGTGCTGCTGCACGAACCCGCCTGCCACGATCGTGCGCCGGACGTTCCGATACGAGCGCAAGGTCGTGGCCCACACCATCCAGTCGAGCACCCGCAGGTTTGCCCTTCTGTCCTGCTCGATCCCGTCGGTGTTGTGCCACACCACCACGTCGTCGGCCCAGATCCACTTGATGGTCGCAGTGTCGCCGACCTCGATCGCGGCGAAGATCCGATCGGCCAACGCGTCGATCGCCTCGGGACTCATCGGTTCACTCATCGACTCGACCGTAGACGGTCAGCTGTCGAGCGACAGGAGGCGGACGATGCGATGGTCGTCACCGCCGAGGTACCGAACGAGTACCCCAGCGACGGCATCGATGTCGAGCGAGCCGGCGGCGTGCATCTCCTCGAGGTCGGCCCAGTCCTTCGTCCGATCGAAGAACGCCTTGAAGACTGCGAGATCACGACAGGCGAGAAACGGGAGCTCGACGTCGCCGAAGTGCTCCCACCGGACCCGCTCGCTCACGGCGTGATGAAACGGGGTGGTGTCGAGGAACACGTCGAGGGGCGTCGCCTCCCACCAGAGCCGGGTCTGACCATCGGCGCTGAGTTGCTCTCGCTGCTCCACCGTGGGGCTGACGACGGAGGCGAGCGCATCGAGCACATCTTCGGTGCGGTCGGCCGACACAAAGACGTTGACGTCGATGTCGATCGTGCCACGCGCTCGCTGCGTGCACCAGGCGAGCGCAAGCGCACCACCGAATGCGTGAGGCAGCTCGGCAGCGGCAAGCAGGCCGTGAACAGCGACGATCTTGGCCGGCAGCCCGGTCATGCGGCATCACCCCGACGCTCGGGGAAACGCGGGAAGGTCAGCGTCGGTGAATGCCGAGCCGGGAACATCTCGGCCAGCTCGAGCACCTCGATCAGCTCGCGCCCTCGGGCGCCACGATCACCATCCTCCGATCGGGGCGTGAGCACGAGATCCACGTTGAATCCCGCCGCGCGCAGCACGCGGTCGAACGTGTCGACGTTGGGAGTGGTGCGGCCGGACTCGTAGGCGGCGAGGGCCGAATGCGAAGTGTCTGCCCGTTCGGCGAGCTGCCGCAGACTCAATCCGGCCCGTTGCCGGGCCGTGCGAAGGAGCCGTCCTGCGTCCACGCCACCAGCGTAGACGAACGTGGTATCTAATTCAATACCACCTTGATCACGGCTCGGTGATCTCGAGCTGGTAGGCCACGACCTCGGCCGGAACCGGTGGATCGTCGAAGGACCGCACGTACTCCAGTCGCAACTCCCCTGAACCAGGCGCCATTGCCTCGAACACGAGAACTTCGACGCCCCCCGCACCGACGAGTTCGGTCTCGGGCGCTTCGAAGTCGTTACTCAGCAGGTCGATCACTCCAGGCTGTGCGGCCACGACCCAGCCGTACCCGGTCGTCGGATTCGACTCGAGTCGCACCTCGAACTCATCGCCCACCTCGACCGAGACCTCCGAGCCGGAGTCACGCTGTTCGATCACCTGCCGTTGCGCGTCATCGCCACCACACGACACGACGATGACGCCGAAGAGTACGAACGCGATCCCACGCCTCATGATTCGATCATGCGGTTGGATCAGCCGACTCGCCGCTTGGCGGATCGGACGGCGGCACCGCCGAGACGCAGCATCTTGGTGTCGCCGAACGGGGTACCGCCGACCTGGTTGAGGATCATCGCAACGGCCAGGCCCGACTCGGGATCGCCCCATGCGCCCGAGCCGCCGAAGCCGAAGTGACCGAACGCTCGCGGCAACACACCGGAGGTCGTGCCGACCACGTGGTAGCCGAGACGCCAGCGCATGTTGAACATCACCGCCGCGTCGCGCCCGACCCTCTCGCCGGACCGGCCGTCGCCGGTCGTCTGGATCCGAGTTGCCTCGCGCATGGTTTCGGCCGACACGAGCGGGGGCGAATCGAAGTCGTCCGGCGTCGCCAGCGCGGCGTACATCCGGGCGAGCGATCGGGCCGTGAAGACTCCGTTGGCAGCGGGGATCTCGCTGTCGTGGATGTGCTCGGTGGTGGCGACGTCGACAAGGTCGTCGACCACCAGCGCCGAGTAGAGGGGCCGGTACCGGTCGAACCTCGACAGATACTGGGTCGTCTTGAACAAGCGGTCGAGTGACTTCGGGTCGACGAGCTGCTCGGCGATGTCGCCACGAACTGCGGGCGGCGCACCGATGTACATCCCCCCGATGCCGAGCGGCTCGACGATCTCACGCTGCAGCGCCTCGTTCACCGTGAGCCCGGTGACCCGGCGGATGACCTCACCGACGAGGTAGCCGTAGGTCAAGGCGTGGTAGCCCGAACGGGTACCGACCTCCCATGCCGGCTCGGCCTCGGCGAGCAGCTTGATCATGTTGTCCCAGTCGAGCAGCCCCTCGGTGGAGTCGACCAGCGCCCGCACGTCGTGGAGCGCCGCCTGGTGCGTGAGGAGGTGGCGCAGGGTGATCGAGCCCTTCCCCGCGGTTGCGAACTCGGGCCAGTACGTGGCGACCGGGGCGTCGTAGTCGAGCAACCCGCGGTCGGCAAGTCGGTGCACGATCGTGGCCACGACGCCCTTGGTGGTGGAGAAGCTCATCGACATCGTGTCGCGTGTCCACGGGTCGCCCGCCGCATTGCGCCGCCCGGTCCAGGCGTCGACCACGAGCTCACCATGGTGATAGACGGCCACAGCCATGCCACCGCGTGTCGACTTCTTCGACATCAGCTGCTGCACCTTCTCGGTGACGGGGGCGAAGTCGGGATGAACGAAACCTTCCATCCCTCCTTCCTATCGGCGCGACGGCCCGGTGCGGTTGCGCCGAAAGTCCCTGGTCCATACCCCACGCCGGGCGAGAAACTGAACTGTGACCAACAGCCCTGCATACGAACGACTGACCGCGGCCGACGCGATCTTCCTGCGGATCGAGACGCCGCACGAGCCACAACACGTCGGCTCGTTGTCGGTGATCGAGGGTGGCCCGCTGCGCGATGCGAGCGGACGCATCCGTTTCGGTGAACTCCAGGCCCATATCGCCCGACGGATGCACCGGGTGCCGCGCCTGCGTCAACGGGTGATGGAGGTGCCGTACAACCAGGGCCGGCCCGTGTGGGTCGACGACGAGCGGTTCGACATCGACTACCACGTGCGCCTGACAGCGCTCCCCCGCCCCGGCGACGACGACCAACTCGCCGCGCTCATGAGCCGGGTGCAATCGCTTGCGCTCGATCGGGCACGACCGTTGTGGGAGATGTGGTTCATCGACGGCCTCGCCGACGACCACATCGGAATGATCATCAAGACGCATCACGCTCTCGGCGACGGCATTGCGAACGTCGATCTGGCGCTCGCACTCGTCGACCTCGAACCCGATCCTCCCGCCGACGAGCCCGTGGCCGAGTGGATTCCGCAACCTGCGCCGAACCCCAACAACCTGCTCACCGACGCGGTCCGCGAACAGATGGCCCGGCCGTCGCAGCTGGCCCGGTCGATGCTCGACACCGTGCGCGATCCCCGCCCGGCGATCGAGTCGGCCACCAATGTCGGCCGAACGGTCGCCAACTTCCTCGCCAAGCCGCCACCTGCTCCGTGGAACGTGCCGGTCAGCCCGCACCGCCGGTGGGTGACGGCCTCGGTTCCGCTGAAGGGTGTGCGCACGGTTCGCAAGCGCCACACGGTCAGCATCAACGACGTCGTGCTCGCTGCATGCAGTGGTGCGTTGCGGACGTTCCTCCTCGAGCACGGCGACACCGACATCGAGCACCGGGTGATCAAGGCGATGGTTCCCGTGTCGCTGCGCGGCCAGGAGCAACACGGCGAGACGCTCGGCAACCTCGTGTCGTTGATCATCGTCGACCTGCCCGTCGACGAACCCGACCCCATCGTGCGCCTCGATCGGATCCATGCGATCACCTCGGAGCTCAAGGGATCAGGCCTGATCGACGGCGCCCATCGGATCCTCGACCTCGCGGATGCCATCACCCCGCTGGCCGGTCCGTTGACGCGCTACGTGAGCCGCACGATCCCGATGAACCTGGTGATCACCAACATCCCCGGCCCGCCCGTGCCGTTGTACCTGCGCGGCGCCCGGTTCCTGCGGGTGTTCCCGTACGTCGAGGTGATCGACAACGAGGGCCTCACGATCGCCGTCGTGTCGTACGACGACCAGCTCCACTTCGGCATCACGTCGGACCGTGACGTGATGCCCGATCTCGGCGCGGTCGCCGCATCGATCGAGCACGAGTTCGCCGCCCTCGCCAAACGCCGCTGAGGGCGACCGATCTCGCAGCAGCTCACGGTCCGTGCGGAATGTGTTGCATGGGCTGAGATGCATGGGCTGAGACGTATTCCGCCGGAAACTGCTCCGGAACTATCCTGCCTCACTATGAGCGTGCTCGATGAGCGTCACCAGGTATTGATCACGAGGGAACAGAGCGAGCGGCTCGAGCACGAAGCCGCCCGGCGAGGCACCTCGGTGGCCACACTCGTGCGCGAGGCAATCGACCTCACGTTCCCACCGACGTTGCCGCGTCGGCGCAACGCGGCCGGCGCGATCCTCGATGCCGAACCCATGCCGGCCCCCGACCTCGACGAACTGCGCCGCGAGCTCAACCACCTCGACCCCGGCTCCGCCCAGTCGCCGCGCGTCGATCAGTACGCGCCGTCGCGGCGGAACACGTCGAGCCTCGGGCCACCTGCGATGCCGACCGCGTCGCCATCGGGTGCACCGGGCCGA
>DASQFE010000145.1:0-5708 GCA_035633295.1 Ilumatobacteraceae bacterium
CGGTGTCATAGATTTCTGGTTCCAATGTGCGCATCATGGTGGGTGACCTCCCCGGTCGTGTCGGATGGGATGCACCCGTAACGAAAACACGGGCCAACCCGCGACCGGTGGATGGTCACCTAATCAATCCGCGCGGTCTCCAGACACATCGTGTACGTCAGCTGTACTGGTCGAGGATGGTCGACTCGGTCACTCGGCTGAGCGTTTCGCGGATTGCCCGGGCGGTCGCTTCGTCGACACCGTTGACCGCCATGAGGTCGTCGACCGTGGCCCGTTGGAGCTTGGCGAGGCCGCCGAAATGGTTGGCGACGTTGGTCGCTGTCTCGGGTGGCAATCGACTGACACGGTGGAGCAGTCGCAGCCCCTTCGGCGTGGCCTCTTGGCCGAGGTCGGTCGAATCCATGCCGGGCGACAGGGCATCGGCGGCGAGGCGCAGGTTGAGGACGTCGTCGTCGGAGAGTTGCGTCATCCCGGCGAGGGTCTCAGCGACCGAGCGACCGGGTGGCATGTAGTCGGCGACCACGAGGTCGAGTTCGTCATCGATCTCGCCGTACAGCTCGTCGAGCTGCAGTCTCAGCAGTCGCGCATCGACGCCGAGCTCGATGATCATCGTCTCGATCTCGTCAGCGATCCGGTGGACCATTTCGCCGCGCTGCACCACGGCCACCACGTCGCGCAGGCTCGCCACATCTTCGATCTCGACGGCCGTGAGGTTGGTGATGGCGTCGTCGAGGCGGACCTTGTAGCGCTCGAGCGTTTGTAGCGCCTGGTTCGCCCGATCGAGCAGGTGGCCGACCTCTTGGAGCTGGCGCTTGTCACCACCTGCGTACACGTTGATGACCCCCATCTCCTCACTCGCCGACACGACGTGCACGTCGAGCGAACGGGCGACGCGCTCTGCCGTGCGGTGCCGGGTACCGGTTTCGCTGGTGGGCACGTTGGGGTCGGGCACGAGGTGCACATTGGCGCGAGCGATGCGCCCACCGTCGGCCGAGATGATGATGGCGCCGTCCATCTTCGCAAGCTCTGATAGGCGTTGCGGGCTGTACGGGGCATCGACGAGAAATCCACCGGAGCAGATCGACAGCACCTCGGCGTCGTCGCTGAGCACGAGGAGTGCGCCGGCTTTCGATCGAACCACGCGGTCGATGCCGTCGCGCAGTGGTGTCCCCGGCGACACGCGCGCGAGGGCATCGCGCATCGCTTCGTTCACGCCGCTGTACCGGGAGGCCATGGATTGATCCTAGGTGACGAATTTCCGACGACCGGCCGCGACGTCAGACTGCAGCGCGCAACGCCCCCGAACCGAGCCCGGCGACGGCGATCGCCTCGCTGACGGTTGCGGCGCGGAGCACGTTGATGTCGGCGCCGCAGTCGGGCGAGTTGGTCGGGACGATGACGCGCGAGAAGCCGAGCCGTGCTGCCTCGGTCAGCCGACGTGCTGCGTGGCCGACCTGGCGGAGCTCGCCGCCGAGGCCGACCTCACCGAACACGGCCAGGTCGGCAGCCAGTGGGTGATCACGAACAGCACTGACAACGGCGAGGCACACACCGAGGTCGAGTCCCGGCTCGCTGAGCTTCACGCCGCCGGCGGTGGATGCGTAGACATCTTGATCACTGACCATCACCCGGCTGCGGCGTCCGAGTACCGCCATCAGCATCGAGAGCCGGGCGCCGTCGAGGCCCAGCGCGCTGCGTCGAGGGGGGACCCCCGGCACGCTCGGATAGCTCAGGGCCTGCACCTCGACCACGATCGGTCGCTGGCCCTCCATGGTCGGCACGACAGCGGAGCCGGGGATGCCGGTGCGGCGGTCGGCGAGGAACAACGATGATGGATCGGGCACGCCGACGAGGCCGGCGGTCGCCATCTCGAACAGCCCGAGTTCGTTGGTGGGCCCGAACCGATGCTTCGACGCGCGTAGCAGTCGCAGTGCGTGATGACGGTCTCCCTCGAACTGCAGCACCGTGTCGACGACGTGCTCCAAGACGCGTGGGCCTGCGAGGCCGCCCTCCTTGGTGACGTGGCCGACAAGCATGATCGACACGCCACGTTGCTTGGCTTCGTTGACGAAGCGCTGCGCGCAGCCACGCACCTGGCCGACACTGCCGGGCAGTGAGCCGAGCGTCGGGTCGGAGACGGTCTGGATCGAGTCGATCACCACGAGCTCGGGCCGGATGCGGTCGATCGCGTCGAGGATGTGCGGCAGTGAGGTTTCGGCGTGCAGCCAGAGATCGTCGCGGGTGGCTCCGAGCCGTTCAGCTCGTCGCTTCACCTGCTGGGCGCTCTCCTCGGCGGTGACGTACAAGGTTGGCCCGTTCCACATGGCGAGCAGTTGCAGCAGCAGTGTGCTCTTGCCGATGCCCGGTTCGCCACCGAGGAGGGTGACCGATCCGGCGACCAGACCGCCACCGAGGACCCGGTCCAGTTCAGGGATCGAGGTGGCGACCGGATGCCCGTGCTCGGTGCCGACGTCGCCGATCCGGGTGGGACCGGGACGACTCGACGCGGCGACCGGCGAGTCGACGGTGTCGACCTCGACGTCCTCGGCCAGGGTGTTCCAATCTCCGCAGCCGGCACATCGGCCGGCCCACTTCGGATGTGAGGTGCCGCACTCGCTGCACACGTAAACCACTCTCGCTCTGCTCATGGTCGCCATCATGACGAAGGGCTCTCACAGAGTTGCGTCTTGCAAACGGGGTCTGACCCCTGTTGCAAGGCCGTCAGTCGAAGGTGACGACCTTGCCGCGGTTGATCGAGACCCAGTCGCGAGCGTCCAGGTACGCCCGGAGACGGTCGGCGATCACGAAGCCGTGTGTGGCGTTCTTCGGGCGCTGCAGCTCGAAGAGGTAGGGGAACTCGAGCCATGCCGTCGTGGCCTCCCACAGACGGATCGCCGCAGCACCGGTCGGGGGGTCGAGAACGACCGGGCCGAAGAGGCACTCCGGCATGCCCGCATCGTCGACGAACTCGGGGAAGAACAAGGTCGGCACGCCGTAGCCGCCGGCGGCCACGACCCTGTCGTGTTCGGCGCGGACCTCGTCGTGGGTGGTCGAATCGGCGATCGCCTCGTCGACCACGGCTGGGTCGAGTCCGATTTCCTCGAGCAGATGCCGGGCGACGTCCGGGTCGTGCGGACGGTGCCCCTCCTCGTGGAGTGCCCGACCGGCGCGTTCGTACCAGCGGTCGAGGTCGTCCATGCTCGAACGTCGAAGCAGCGCCCCGATGCGCATCATCGACCAGCCGTACGACCACTCGCGTTCCCACGGGTGCTTCTTGCCATCGACCCGGTTGATCTCCTCCAGGCTGAAGAACCTCCAGTCGATCACCAGATCGTTCTGTTGGCGGACCTCGCGGATCCACTTCGCCGTCTGGTAAGCGAACGGGCACATCACATCGAAGTGGAAGGCGACCCGGGTCACGATCACGGCATCGTCAGGCATGTTCAACGATGGCACACCGTCAGCTCAGGGTGCGGGCTGGGGCGGTGGGCGGCGATGCGTGCGCTGCCAGCGCGCCCAGGCGACGTATCCGATGAAAATGGTCATGAATGCGACCCAGGCAACCAACGTCACCAGTGCGAGCACCGACAGCGGACGCGCCCACCACCGGTCGTCGCCCGGCGACTGAACGGACACAGCCCGCGAGTCGAGCACCGTGCCGTCGAGCGGTACGCCCCACTCGAGTTGGCCATCGTCGATCAGGGTGCCGTTGGACTGCGACTGATCGATGTTGCCGGGCAGCGCAGCGCGCATCGTGATTCCCATCGATGACGCTGGGGTCGCGCCAGACGTTGCGATCTGTTTTGCGAACGGCACCGAGCCGACCGCAGCCACCAGATCGTCATCGGCGAACGATGCGAACCCATCGGGTAACCCGAGTAGACCGGTGAGTCGAGTGGTGGTGTCCTGTCCGCTGCTGTTGCGCACCATCGACATCTCGTTGAACGGCGGCCCCAGGCTGTTGAGCAGATTGGTTGCCTCCTCGTCGGAGAAGAAACCGTGCGTGAAGGTGATCGTGAGCCCGCCGTCGGGCGTCGGATTGGGGCCGTCGACCACCCAACCGGCTGCGACGACGTCGTCGAGGGCGAGGTCGTCGGCGATCGTGGGCACGGCTGCAACGAGCTCGGCGTCGGCAGTTGCCAGGATTGAGACGGTCCCGGTGCCGTCGGGTTCGACCGTCATGTCGACGGCAACGTCGAGCCGACACCCGGCGAGTGCGATCACGCACACGCATGCTGCAAGAACCCGACGAGCCACGGGGGCCATTATGACTGGCGCCCCCCGACGACAAGCACCAGCCCGCCCCTACACGCGAAAATTCGGAGCGAGTATTGCGCTCAGCGCAATACTCGCTCCGAATTTCGGGTCGGTGGTGTTCGGGATCGTGATCAGGGGAGTTCGGGCGGCGGCAGCTCACCCTCGCCGTTCGGCGGCGCGATGGGGTGCTCGGTTGCCGTTGTCGCCAGCTCGACCGACGACGGTGGCACGAAGCCCTCGACGGCAGTGAACGTGAAGCGCTGCTTGCCGGGGTTGTCGGGGTCGTCCTCGGTATCGACGACGATGATCTCGCCGGCCGCGTACTCCTTGTAGAGGATCTTCTCCGACAGGGCATCTTCGATGTGGCGCTGGATGGCCCGGCGCATCGGACGAGCACCGAGCTGCGGGTCGTAACCCAATTCGGCGAGCAGTTCCTTGGCCGACTGCTTGATCTCGATACCGAGCCCCTGGCCCTCGAGCTGGCCGACGAGCCGCTTGGTGAGCAGGTCGACGGTTTGCAGCACCTCGTCGCGTGTCAGCTCGTGGAACACGATGACTTCGTCGATGCGGTTGAGGAATTCGGGCCGGAAGTGGTTCTTCAACGACTCGTTGACCTTCTCCTTCATGCGCTCGTAGCTCATGGCGGAGTCGTCGCTGGTGAAGCCGACGTTGGCCTTGCGGAGATCCTGCGTGCCGAGGTTCGAGGTCATGATCAGCACCGTGTTGCGGAAGTCGACCGATCGGCCCTGGCTGTCGGTGAGGCGACCTTCCTCGAGGATCTGCAGCAACGTATTGAACACATCGGGGTGCGCCTTTTCGATCTCGTCGAACAACACCACCGAGAACGGCTTGCGGCGAACGGCTTCGGTGAGCTGCCCGCCTTCTTCGTAGCCCACGTAGCCGGGAGGCGAACCGACGAGGCGGCTCACCGTGTGCTTCTCCATGTACTCCGACATGTCGAGTGTGATCAAGGCGGAATCGTCGCCGAACAGGAACTCGGTGAGGGTCTTGGCAAGTTCGGTCTTGCCGACGCCGGTGGGGCCCAGGAAGATGAACGAACCCGATGGCCGCTTGGGATCCTTCAATCCCGCACGTGTGCGACGGATCGACTGCGACACCGCGGCAACGGCGCTCTCCTGGCCGATGATCCGCTTGTGGAGGTTCTCCTCCATCTTGAGCAGACGCTCGGTCTCCTCCTCGGTGAGCTTGTACACCGGGATGCCGGTCCATAGTGACAGCACCTCGGCAACGGCCTCTTCGTCGACTTCGTCGAAGAGGTCGACGCCTTCGGCGCGAACCTCGGTCTCCTTCTGTGCCTTCTCCTCGAGCAGGGTCTTCTCCTGATCGCGAAGGCGACCGGCCTCTTCGAACTGCTGCTCTTCGACGGCGCGTTTCTTGGCTTCCTGTACGTCGCTGAGCTTGGTTTCGATCTCGCGTAGGTCGGGCGGGGT
>DASQFE010000146.1:0-4579 GCA_035633295.1 Ilumatobacteraceae bacterium
ATGCGGCGGCCGGTGTTGATGCCGGGCCGCCGGCGCTTCGTTTGGCACTCGTTGCCGGGTTGCTGTGCAATGACGGCAACTTCCAGCGCACGGCCGATGGAGCCGTCGAGTTGCTCGGCGACCCGACCGAGACGGCGCTCCTGCAGGCGGCCCACGTCGCCGGCCTCGACGTGGAAGGGCTGCGCAGCTCGATCCCCCGCATCGACGAGCGACCGTTCGACTCCACGCGCAAGCGGATGAGCACGATCCACGGGGCGCTCGCCGGCGGCATCGCTGAACTCGCTGTACTGCCGCAGGATCAGACGATCGCGTTCATCAAGGGTGCCCCCGACGGGCTGATCGAGCATGCAACTTCCGTCTATGACGGAACCGACGTCGTCGAGTTCGACGCGGAGTGGCGCCAACGTGCACTCGACGCCAACAACGCCATGGCAGCGGGTGGCATGCGCGTGCTCGGCCTGGCGTACCGCACACTCGATGGCCCCGACGACGACCCGGAGTCGTCGCTCACCCTGCTCGGGCTCATCGGGATCATCGACCCCGCACGCCCCGAGGTTCGTGACGCAGTGGCCATCTGCCGCAGCGCCGGAATCCGCCCGGTGATGATCACCGGTGACCATCCACTGACGGCCCTGGCCATCGCCACCGATCTCGGAATCGCCAACAGCGATCGGGTGCTCATCGGCTCCGACCTCGACCAGATGAGCGATGACGAGTTCAGCGCCGCGGCGTCCGAGGTGTCGGTGTTCGCGCGGGTGTCGCCTGAGCACAAACTGAGAATCGTCGGGGCCCTTCAAGCGCAGGGTCAGGTCGTGGCGATGACCGGCGACGGCGTCAACGACGCTCCTGCGTTGAAGCGAGCCGACATCGGCGTCGCCATGGGCATCACCGGCACGGACGTCTCCAAAGAGGCGGCCGACATGGTGCTGCGCGACGACAACTTCGCCACAATCGTGGCCGCGGTCGAAGAGGGCCGGGTGATCTACGACAACCTGCGCCGCTTCGTCAGCTTCGCGGTCGCCGGCAACCTCGGCAAGATCATCGTGATGCTCATCTGGCCGATTCCGTTCCTCGTGTCGGGTGATGCGGGTGGAGGCGTCGTCATTGCGTTCCTCCCGCTGCAATTGCTGTGGCTCAACCTGATGACCGACGGTCTGCTCGGGTTGTCGATGGGTGTGGAACCCGCCGAACCCGGTGTGATGCAGCGTGATCCGCACCGGCCGTCCGACGGGCTGTGGGCCGGTGGGCTCGGGCATCGAACCGCGTGGGTCGGCACGCTCATCGGTGTCGCTACCCTGGCGGTCGGCTTCGGCTACTACTCACTCGACCTCGATCAGTGGCAAACGATGATGTTCACTTCGTTGGCGTTCATGCAGGTGGGCCAGGCCTTTGCAACGCGATCGTCGACGGAATCGCTGCGCACGATCGGGCTCGGAACGAACCGGCTGATGCTCGCCATTGCGGCCGGGGTTGTCGTCTTGCAGCTCGCTGCGGTGTACACCCCGCTGAGCGAATTCCTCGACCTCGACACCTTGAGTGCCGTCGACATCTTGATCTGCGCGTTCCTCGGCATCGCACTGCTCGCCGTGATCGAAACGGTCAAGCTGGTCAGTCGTCGCCGACTGGCGTGAGCTTGTCGGAGAACCAGTCGAGGATGATCTCGGCTCGTTGCATGCGGTGGACCGGCGAGCCCGACCGTGACAGCTCGTGGTTCTCGCCAGGGAAGCGGTAGAAATCGACTTCCTTGCCGAGCAGCTTGAGAGCGACCCAGAGCTCCTCGGCCTGACCGATCGGGCAACGCCAGTCGTTCTCCGAGTGGATGAGCAGCATTGGCTTGTCGATGTTGCGCACTGCGCTGACCGGCGAGCGTCGCTCGTACTCCTCGGGCATGTCGAGATGAGAGGCCCCGTGCTCACTGATGAAGAACGTCGCAATGTCGGACGACCACTCCTCGGAGATGAGGTTGTTGACCGCTCGCTCCGAACAGAAGGCGCGGAAGCGATCGCTGTGGTGGGCCGCCAACCAGGTGGCCATGAACCCCCCGTACGAGCCGCCGAGCATGCCGACCCGATCGGGATCGCAGAAGTCGTAGCGATCGAGCGCCGTGTCGATGATTGCCAACACGTCGTCGACATCGACACTGCCCCACCCCGTGCCAGGCCTGACGGGGTGGTGCGGTCCGAGGATCGACTGGCCCCAGCCGGTGTGGCGTCCGCTGCTGCCGCGTGGGTTCCCGAGCACGACCACGAAGCCGGCGGCGGCCTGCATCTGGAACTCGTCGACGAACTGCTCGCCGTACTGTGTGTGCGGCCCGCCGTGCACGTTGAGCAGCACGGGGTAGCGACGGGTGTCGTCGAAGTCGGCGGGTCGCATGATCCAGGCGTCGATCTCCTCGGTGCCGTCGGTCGTGCGAGCGGTGAAGCGTTCCCAGCCGAGGAGTTGGGCGGAGAACTCGTCGCCGACGTGGGTGCGGCGGTCGTTGCCGACGTACAGCTCGGCTGGATGGTCGACGACCGAGCGCACGGTGGCCACGACCCCGGCGGCGGCGTCGAACGAGGTGACAGTGACAGGCCCGTCGGTCAGCGGTGCCGGCACGAACGAACCGTCGGCAGGAATCCGGTAGAGGTTCGTCGTTCCGCGATCCTCGGCGGCGGCCAGAAGATGTGTGTTGGATTCCCAGACGGGTTCTGGAGCGCCTGAGTTGGTCACGAACGTGCGATCGAACCCCGCTGAGATCCACCGGATGCCGGATTCCGGAGTGTTGTGAGTGTCGATCGGCAGGATGCCGACCTTGGTGTTCTGCGGGGTCGACGGGTCGCCGACGCCGACGAACGCGACGAGCGTCCCGTCGGGTGACACCGACGCCGACCCATAACGGCCGTCGTGGGCAGTGAGGCACCTGATGGCGTCGTCGTCGCCGTCGGGCGGTTGTGTCAGTGCTACGACATACAAGTCGACGGCACGATCGCGGTCTCCGGTTGCGTGCCGCCGTGCCGAGGTCACGAGGCCCGTTGAGTCAGGCAACCAGCTGATGCCGTCGTGTTGGAACTCGCCGGGGGTGAGGTTGCGTGGCATGCCGGTGCCGTCGGCCGCCACGACGTACACATGGTTCGGTCGGTCGAAGATCCAGTCCTCGCCGTTCAGGCGGCTGAAGAAGCGTTCGACCTTGCGCGGCGACTGCCACGACACGTCCTCTGCCGCGTACCGGGCATCGCGGGTGCGGCTCGTGAACGCAATCCAACGTCCGTCGGGAGACCAGGCGACGGCACCGAGCCCGTCCGGCATCGTGCACACCGTGCGGACCTCGCCCGGCGCTCCGACAGGGAGGATGTGCAACGTCGAGTCGCCCTTCTTCTCGCCGCGGCGCGAGGTGAAGGCCAGGAATCGTCCGTCGTGCGACCAGGCCGGGCTGCCGTCGTGCTCGCCTGCGGTGACCGGGACGTCGTCGAGCCACAGAAGTGTCCGCGTGGTGTTCTTGGCGAGATCGGTCGTTGCCACGACGAACGCCACATGCGCCCCATCCGGACTCACCGCCACCTGCGTCACCTGGCTGCGCCTGTCGATCAATCGCTCGGCGATCTCCCGATGGCCGCGTTCGGGTTCTGCGGGTGGGGGCGGCGGTGGGAGCGCTGACATCGGGCCACGGTAGCAACCACCGCGTTGGTGGCGAACGGGTCCCTACTCGGCGATGCCGACGGGCTGTTCGTCGATGATCTGGTCGAGGTACTCCGACATCCCGTAGCCGACGCGTCCCTCGAACTCGCCGGAGTGGATCGTCCACTTCGTGTAAGCCTCGGAGATACGGGTCTGCAGCCATTCGCCGTCGGGGGCCTGGCGCCGGTTGCGCAGCGGAATCAGGCTGAGCGCCTCGCCGGTGAACCGCCACTCACGGTCGGACCGACTCGAACGGATGACACCCTCGATGCGGTCGTGGTAGCTCTCGTCGCCCCGAGTGTCGGTCGTGATCTGAACGTCGTCGCACAGGTGGATCTCACCGTTCTCCCAGACGAACCCACCGCGCGTTCCGGGCGAATCGCGCTTGGCGACCCGACTCGCCATGAACCCGAAGTTCTCGTCGACGTTCGCCGTGAGCCACCGATAGTAGAACGGCGCCTGCCAATACCGGGGGCCCCAGGAGTGGTCGCGCAACCCGAAACCGTTGACCTGCCACTCGCGGTCGCCGACGCGCATCGTGCCGGTCGCCTCGATGAGCTGTTCGTAGTGGCCCTTGGCGAACTCCTCGCCCGGCGTCTCGTGCGGGGTGTCGGGCTCACCGCCGAACATGCTGGGGCGACCCTGCCCGGTGAACGTGAGATGGATCTCGGCTTCGGCGTACGGGTTGTTCGTGAACGCCTCTTTTGGGTTCGCCATCTGCTCGGGCTCGTCGAGCACGACGACCTTGCCGATGTAGTCGACCCGCAACTCCTCGAAGGGCTTCACCATGGTCCAGGTGAGTCCGGCGGCGTCGAACCCATCGTTGTTGTCGATCGCCGGCCGCTTGAACATGAACCCGACCTGTCGATTGCCGCCTTCGACGTCGGGCGGCAGGTACAGGCACACCGTCATCTCGGCGGTGCCT
>DASQFE010000147.1:0-3883 GCA_035633295.1 Ilumatobacteraceae bacterium
CGCCTCGGGGGATTCATGACCCCTGTCTCTTCGTCAATCCGAAACGACTGCAGCGCCTTTTCGCCGGTCATGGTGTCACGTTGGATGTCTGGGGACTGCGACCGTCTGCCATCGACTATGCGAGGTTTCTGACCGACCGACGCCGTCGGGTTCGGATGGTCCGGACCCGTTCGACGGGCGCCGTGTTCCAAGGTCTCGGAACGAAGTCGATGTGACCTCTCGTCTGAGCGGGGCCATCGTTGGATTCGGATCGTCGTTGCCGCCGTCGATTGATCAACAACTGGCATGGGATGAATTCTTCTCCGCCCACTTCTCCGACGGCCGAATGGCCCGACGCGTCTGGCGCACCTCCGGAGTGGATCGCCGCCACTCGGCGGTCGACCCGCGCACAGAGAATCTTTCGGGCGCGTCGACCGGCACGAGGATGCTCCGATACAACGAGCTCGCTGTCCCATTGGCGTGTGCTGCGGTCACCGACGGCCTCGACGCATGCGGTCTCGAACCGGGAGACGTCGATCTCCTGACTGTCGTGTCGTGTACCGGGTACGTGACCCCCGGCGTCGACATCCTGGTTGCCCGTGAGCTCGGCATGAAGCCTTCGGTGCAACGGCTGCACATCGGCCACATGGGTTGCTACGCCGCGCTACCGGCGCTGGCCACCACATCCGATGCCGCGTCGGCGCGAGACAAGGTCGGTCTGGTGTTGTGTGTCGAATTGACGAGTTTGCACATCCAACCGCCGACAGACGACGTCGAGCAGATCGTCGCTCACGCCCTGTTCTCCGATGCGGCCGCCGTCGCTGTCATCGTTCCCGGCGCGCCCGGCTTGGAGCTGCTCGACGTGGTCGCCTGCACCGACACCTCGACGGCCGACCTGATGACGTGGCGCGTCACCGATCTCGGGTTTCGGATGCGACTGTCCCCGAAGGTACCGGCCGTACTCGATCGGCACGTCCTCTCACTCACCACGGAGCTGTTGGACCGACACCACCTGACCGTCGCCGATGTCGATCATTGGGCGATCCACCCGGGCGGGCCGAGAATCGTCGACACCGTGGCTCGACGACTCGATCTGGCGCCGGAGGCGGTCGCTGCCTCGCGCGACACACTGCGCACGCACGGCAACTGCTCCTCGGCGACGACGCTGTTGGTCCTCGAGGAACTGAGCCGCCGCGACGAGATCGTCGCCGGACAACACGTCGTTGCCATGGCCTTCGGACCTGGCCTCACGTTGTACGCCGCGCTCCTGCGTGCGAGGTGACCCACGCACTCGCGTCACCCGAGCTGTACCGGCTGCTCGTGATCGATCGCCAGTGGTCCCCCGCACGCTACGAGCACTGGCTGACCGAGGCGCTCGCCGACCAGCTGCTCCCGTAACGAGAGAAGCGCAAATGGACGGCGACGACATGTTCGGGCCACGGCGCAACACCTTCGGCATCGCAGTCGCGACGGCGCCGCAGGCCACAATCGGCGCCTCTGTCTGCAGTTCCGCACCGTTTCCGCCTTTGAGTAGTTCGGTCGCCGCTGGCAGCCGATCGAGAAGTGCAACGTTGCAGTGTTTGACCGCCACTGGAATCGGGAATCCATGGGCTATGGGATACAACCTGTCCGTCATTCTTGCTTCCCGACGCACTCCGGAGCAGGTGTCGTGATGAGCCTGTCCGACGTGATGGGCAGTGTGGCGAGAACGACGGAGTCTACGTTCGACCGGATCGACAGGGACGCCGTGACCGCAGCGCTGCCCGACATCGACTTCGCCGGCATCGCCGCCGCCGTTTCTCCTGCTGTCCACGCCATCTCCGACGAGGTTGCCCATGCGGCGTCACGCGCATGGCGGACACGCCCGTGGATCCTGGTCGCTGCCGGTGCTGTGTTCATCGTCATCGGGATCGTGTTGCTCCGCCGGTGGCGCCGTTCGAGTGGCGGGATCGACACCCTGCCCGAGGACCGCGCCGACACCGCACGTCTGGTCCCTTCGCACCGCCCCCAGGGGGCCGAGGCACCAGCTACGACCCGAGGATCAGCACCACCCGTCGAACGGTCAACGGCCGGGCGAGTTGCGCAGGTGAACTGAATCGTCAGGTTTTGCTGATGGGATGTTGACTGGTTGATGCCGTGGTCGGGGCACCAGCTTGCAATCATCCGCAAATCAGTCGCTCAGTTCAGGTCGAGCGCCCTCAGGTCAGCGAGCGACTACGACTCAGGTACAGGGCGACCGTCACCGCCGACGTGCCGAGTGCAAGGGTCCACGAGGCGCGCCGCTGACCCGCTACCGCAGTTGCGAGCACCCCACCAACCAACGCCGCAGCACTCCCGGCGAAGGCTCGACTGATCGGTTGGAGCGGCGCCTCGCCGGCCAAGGCGACGACGGCGGTTGCGCTGCCGAGCAATACGGCGCCGATCATGAGCGAGCCGGTTGCTCCGAGACGATGGGGCAGCCCACGCACACCGGTCAACGAGTCGGTCTCGAGGTCCGGCAACACGTTGATGAAATGGGCCCCTGCTCCCATCAAGGCTGCTGCCACCGTGGCTGCTGGCGGCGGAAGATGGCCTGAGCGACCGCCCAACGTCACGAAGGCCGGAAGTGCGCCGAATGCGACCACGTAGGGCACGACGCTCGCCGCGGTTCCCTTCAGGTAGGCGTTGTATCCGAACGCGGCGCCCACAGCGACACCGTGAACACCCGCAGCACGCCAGCCCGACAGCAACGACAACGGAACACATCCGAGCGCCGCAACGATCGCGCAGTTCCGTACGAGCTCAGCGCTGACCTCGCCGGCAGCGATCGGTTTGTCTGTTCGGCCCCCCATTTGGTCGCGCTCTCGGTCGAGGTAGTCGTTGCTCCAGCCCACTGCGAGCTGTCCGGCCAGCACGGCCGAACCAACACAGGCCGCGCTCCAACGTCGCCCGGCGCCAACGGCTATCGCCGTCGTGAATGCGGTCACGGCCACCGTGGGCTGGAAGTGACTCGCCCGAATCAGCGGAATCAGCGGGAGCCTCGGTGTGCCATCGATGACACCGTGGCTCGTCGTCAAACCTCTCGCTGCGAACGTCATGACCCCGCCCTACACAGTGAAGTCGCGTTGCAGACGTCGCCGACGGGACTGAGGTACCCGCGCAGCCTGTCGGCCCGACAGACGGATTCGCCGATGATTCGGACCGTCGCCACGAACGACAGTTTCTCCCGGGTCCCGAGCGATACGTCGGACATCTTGCACGTAGGGGCGCAGCATACAACGTGAGGCCCGACCAGCCCAGAATCCCGTTCATCACCATTGGCCAGACAGCCAACGACGTGATGGACCGCTCCGCAATAGAAAAGTCCCTGACAGCTCTGCTACCAGGGACTTCATCGGTGGAGACGATGGGAATCGAACCCACGACCCCCTGCTTGCAAAGCAGGTGCTGGGATCCCGAAGTCCCTGGTAAACAGCCATCTAGCAGGGACGATGTGTTCCACCCAACCACCGGTATTGCCCTATTCTGACCCCTGTTCACCACTACTACTGGCACGCCAATGGCACGAACGGCTCGCTTCTACGGTCACATCTCGCCGGCGCCCCTGCAGTGTCCACTCCTTCTGCTTGTTCGTTCACGGCGAGTAGCGGCGTCGATCTTCAGACCCCTCAGATCGCGGACGGTGCCTCGACCGCCGGGTTGAAGGCTGTGATTACCGAGTGCGCTGCTTGGGCCGGAGTGTGCGGGTTGATCCTGCGCCGGGGGCGGCTTATCGATCGCTGTTATCGGGCGCCCTCGACCCGGCAAGTCGCGAGCGCGACTGTCGTGAACTCCCAGGTTGGGTTGCTCGTACGCCACCACGGAACCGCTGCGACAGAGTCGATCGCAGCTGCGAGATGTGCCTAAGCAGGTCCGGCTGAACGAG
>DASQFE010000148.1:0-9149 GCA_035633295.1 Ilumatobacteraceae bacterium
ACGTTCGACGTGTTGCTCAGATCCAGAGAGGCGGGGCAAGGAGCGAAGGTCTGCGTGAATCCTGCTTGCGGCCCGCACGGCAGGTGGTGCGCTTCAGTCCGAACGTTCTCGGCTGACGTCAGATCCGCAGGCATCCAGACACTGACGTTCTGCTCGGACCGTGCGTTGTTGAGGCGGCCCTCGTTGTTGTCGGCGGTTCGCAGCACGACGATCGATGCCGCCGAGATCACCGAGACGAGGAGCCCGGTGAGGACCACACTGATGAGCAACTCGGGCAGGGTCATTCCTGCATCGCGCTGCTTGTTCGAGGAATGTTCAGACATCGCTCTTCACCACCTGAATTCTTTGTTTGTCACCCGAGGGGTTGGTGATCGTGATCGTCACCAACTGGATCAGGCGGGGTTGACGCAGCCCGCCCGGGCATGCGTTGCTCACGCTGGTACCGGGCGGCGACCAGGAGCCGTTTGCCGTGGCCGTCCCACTTCCGGTGTAGTACTGATACGTCGCAGTCGCAGCGCTCGCCGGCCACCCGCGAGACACCACCGACGCGCTGATGGCGGACGAGTAGTCGCACCCGGTATCGGCGCGAGTCACCCGGTCAGCGGCGTCGGAGATTGCCCGCTGCGTCTCCGCCGACGATCCGGCGATGCTCGACGCGCGAATCAACGTGATCGTCGCGATCATGACCGGCACGATCACGAGTGCCATCAGAGCGACCGTGATCACCACTTCGACGAGGGTGAATCCGTCATCGAAACGCCCGCTGTTGCGGAGCGCCCGCGGACGCTGACTGATCCCTCGACGTCTCATACGAGTAGGCATCGGCAGTTTGTCCGTTCGGCTTGAGTCATCCGTCGAGTCCTGTGGCACACAGAGAAGGGGGCGCATCGACTCATGGCCAGGACGGTAGCTGGACCACCGTCAGCGCACGCCGAGAGCCACGTCAGGAACGTGCAAATTCGTCGGCGAGCCGTAACGGGCGCAGATGAGCCGCCGGGACCGTCGAGGTGCGACAATCACCAGGTGATCGAGGCCGCGATGCGGGCCGCCGCTGTGCCGCCGTTCCATGCGATGGCGATGAACCGCGAGGCGGGCGTGCTGGAGGCCGCCGGTCGGAGGATCCTGCACCTGGAGGTCGGCCAGCCCTCGACGCCGCTGCCGATGCTGGCCCGGGAGGCGGTGCGGGCGCACCTCGACGAACCGCTCGGCTACACCAACGCCAACGGGTTGCAGCCGCTGCGCGAGCGGCTCGCGGACCGTGAAAGCGTCGACGTCAGCCGAATTGTCGTCGTGAGCGGCGCCTCGGCCGGGTTCACCCTCGCGTTCCTCACCATGTTCGAGCCGGGTGACCGGATCGGCGTGCTGGAGCCGGGTTACCCCTGTTACCGCAACACGCTGATCGCGCTCGGCATGACGCCGGTACCGATTCCGGTGGGGCCGGACAGCCGGTGGGCGCCGACCGTCGAGCACCTCGACCAGGCCGGTGAGCTGGACGGGCTCGTCGTGGCCTCACCCTCGAACCCCACCGGCACCATCCTCACCCACGAGGCACTCGCCGCCGTGAGCGCTGCGTGCCGGGAGCGGGCCATCACCGTGATCGCCGACGAGATCTACCACGGCATTGTCGACGGGCCGCCGGCGCCACGCATCCTCGACCACCACGACGACGCCATCGTCGTGAACAGCTTCTCCAAGTACTGGTCGATGACCGGCTGGCGCGTCGGGTGGCTCGTGGTGCCGGACGTCGTGGTCGACACGGTCGAGCGGCTGCAGCAGAACCTCTACATCTGTGCCCCGCACGTCTCACAGGTGGCGGCGCTCGCAGCCCTCGATGCAACCGAGGAACTCGACGGGCACGTGGCGCGGTACGGCGAGAACCGCCGGATCCTCCTCGACGGGCTCGCTGCTGCCGGCATCACCGACCACGCGCCCGCTGACGGAGCGTTCTACGTGTACGCCCACGTGCCCCACCTCACGACAGCGCTCGGCATCGACTCGCTGGAGTTGACGCGACGGTGGCTGCATGATGCAGGCGTGGCTGCGACATCAGGCATCGACTTCGACCTGGCCCGCGGCCACGAGTACGTCCGCTTCTCCTACGCCGGAGCCAGCGCCGACATGGCCGAGGCATGCGACCTCCTCGGACGGTGGCGGCCGTGACAGCCGGTCTTTCCGGACCCGACCCCAACAGACCGGCCGGCCCAGCAGCGCTCGAGGGTCTTCGGGTGATCGACATGTCGACGGTGCTCGCCGGGCCGAACTGCGCCCGCTACCTTGCCGACTTCGGCGCCGACGTGATCAAGGTCGAGCGACCGGGCGGCGACAGCCTGCGCAACATGGCGTGGCGCGACCCACGCGATGGCGAAGGGCTGTGGTGGAAGCTCGTCAACCGCAACAAGCGCACCGTGGTGCTCGACGTGAAGGACGACGCGGATCGGGAAGTGCTGCTCTCGCTCGTCGATGGGGCGCACGTGCTCGTCGAGAACTCCCGGCCCGGCACGATGGAGCGTCTCGGCCTCGGGCCGGATGTGCTGTTGGAACGCAACCCCAAGCTGGTGATGACGAGGGTGAGTGGTTTCGGCCAGGACGGCCCGTACGCATCGCGGCCGGGGTTTGCCACGATCGCCGAGGCGATGTCCGGGCTTGCGGCCCTCAGCGGCGAGCCAGACGGCCAGCCACTGCTGCCGCCGATCGCGCTCACCGACGAGGTGACGGGTCTCGCTGCGGCGTTCGCAACGATGGTGGCGCTGCACTCCGGGGTCGGCCAGGTGGTCGACGCCAACCTGCTCGAGACGATGTTCCAGATGATGGGGCCGCTCGTGTCGCTGTATGGCATCACCGGCGAGCAACAGCCTCGGCTCGGAGCGGGGCTCCCCTACACCGTGCCGCGTGGAACGTATCGATGCAGTGACGGACGGTGGATCGCCGTGTCGACGAGCAGCGATTCGGTGGCGGCACGAGTGATGGGCGTGCTCGGCGTTGGCGACGACTCACGGTTCGACACGTTCGAGGGCCGCACGGCCCACCGCCTCGAACTCGAACAGATCATGATCGACTGGTGCGCCCAACGAACCCAAACCGAGGTGCTCGACGCGTTCACTGCGGCCGAAGCCGCGATCGGCCCGGTGTACGACATGGCCGACATTGCCGTCGATCCGCACTACGCGGCCCGCAACGCGATCGCCGACGTCGGCGGCACGCCGATGCAGGGCCTCATCGCCCGCCTGTCCGCCACCCCCGGCCAACTCCGCTGGTCAGGCCGAACCCTCGACGCCGACGGCGAGTCCATCCGCAACTCCGGATGGCCCTGACCCCTCTCCCCCGAGCCCAGACCAAACCCCGAAATTCTCCCCTGGATGCGCGCTGGCCGCGCACTGGGAGGAGAATTTCGGCACTGTTTGGCGGGGGGATCAGGCGGTGAGGCCGATGGGGCAGCTGACGCCGGTGCCGCCGACACCGCAGTAGCCGTTGGGGTTCTTGGCGAGATACTGCTGGTGGTACGGCTCGGCGTAGAAGAAGCCGGCGGTGAAATCGATCGGCTCGATGTCGGTCGTGATCTCGCCGTAGCCGGCCGCGCTCAGGCGGACCTGGAACATCGCTCGCGTCGACTCGACGATCGCCCGCTGCGACTCGTCGGTCAGGAAAATCGCGCTGCGGTACTGGCTGCCGACATCGTTGCCCTGGCGCATCCCCTGTGTCGGGTCATGGCCCTCCCAGAATGTCTGGAGCAACACTTCGTAACTGACGACCTCGGGGTCGAACACGACAACGACGGCCTCGGTGTGACCCGTACGCCCCGAGCACACCTCCTCGTAGGTGGCGTTCGGTGTGTAGCCGCCGGCGTATCCGACGAACGTGGAGTACACGCCGTCGACTTGCCAGAACTTGCGCTCGACACCCCAGAAGCAGCCCATCGCGAACACTGCAGTCTTCATGCCGTCCGGCCACGGCCCGACGAGGGAGTGACCGTTGACGAAGTGTGCCTCGGGCACCGGCATCGTCTGATCAGTCCGGCCGGCGAGCGCATCGGCAGCGTCAACCATCTGGGCGTTCTTGCGGAACAGCATGAAAAACAGGATACGAGCGGTTCCGTGACAGCCTCGCGCTGAACCCGTAACAAAGCGGAACCGGTCTGTTGGGGTCGGGTCCGGAAAGACCCGGGGTCAACGCAGGAGGAGGCCTTCGATGCGCCGGGCGGTCACCGAGAGGCCCGCGAGAGCGACGGCGACAAGCACGCCAAGGTTGCCGAGCATGCTCCACTCGAGTTGGCCGAGGTTGAGCCCGCGCACCACGACAACGCCGTGGTACAGCGGGCTGAGTTGAACGAGCCAGCTCCATTGCCCGTAGCTCGACACCGGATAGAAGGTCGCCGAGAACAGCAACAGCGGCAGAGTCACTGCATTGACGTACTCGAGATCCGACCACACCCGCATGAATGTCGCCGCCGCCATGCCTGCGGCCGCGAACGCAAACGCGATCAGCATGCACACCGGGACCGCGAGAACGATCAACGGCGACCCCACCAGTCCGAGGATCCACATCGTGACCACGAACGCGATCGAATACAGCGAGCCGCGCAACACGGCCCCGAGGATCTCGCCGAGCGCCACGTCGGCGGCGGTCATCGGCGTGGCGAGCACCGTGTCGTAGAGCTTCGAATGGCGGAGCTTTTCGAACACGTTGCCGGTCGCATCGAAAATCGCGCCGTTCATCGCCGACGACGCGAGCAGCGCCGGCGCAACGAACAGCGCGTAGTCGTAGCTGACGCCGTCGACCTCGATGTCACCTACGAGCGTCGCAAAGCCGACCTGCACGAGCAGTAGATACAGCAGCGGCTCGAAGAAGCCCGATACCAACAGCAGCCACGCCCGCCGGTAGAACATCACGCTGCGCTCGACGAGGCGATGCGGACGACGTGCCGTGAGCAACGCCATCGGCAGGATCCGAAGCGCGCTCGATCGGCGAGGCGGGGGCCCTCCGGTTTCGACGGCAGCAATCTGGTCGGTCATGGCATCAACCGTCGGGTGAAGGTGATGCGACACGCCAGCCATCCGGCAACCACGTACGCCGAGATGACGGCGAGGTGCACGGCGACGTTCCCCGGGTCGACCGCCTCGATCACGAAACCTCGACACAGCTCGATGGCATGCCACAGCGGCGTCACGTAGGCGACCGGTTCGAGCCAGTCGGGCAGCTGGTCGATCGGGAAGAACGCACCACCGAGGAGGAACATCGGCAGCAGCCCGAATCGAATGATCGACGGGAACGACGCACCGCCGTATCGGGTCGCCGACCAGGCCGACAGCGGCAACGCAAATGCCAGACCGCACAGCACGGCGACCGGCACCGCCGCGACCACACCCCACGTCCGTGTGTCGGCGAACATCGCGAGTGCGACGGCCACACCGGTGACGCCGATCAGCGTCCGCGTTGCGTGCCATGCCCCCAGACCTGTGGCGATCTGTGTCGGCGACAGCGGCGTCGCCGCCATGGCCCGGTAACGATTGCTCCAGAGGAACCCGTCGAGCACCTCCCACAACGACGCCTGGCCTGCGCTGATCATCGCCGTCGTTGCCAGGAGCGCCGGCGCCAGGTACTCGAAGTAGCTGATCCCGCCAAGTGAGTCGACCGATGCGCTGTTGTCGTCGATGAGTGCGCCGACCCCCAGACCCATTGCCAGCAGGTACAGCAGCGGCTGACCGAACGCGAGCAGGATGTGCGACCGCCAGATCTTGCGGTACACCATGGCCTGGCTCTCCCAGACCCGCAGGGTGGTCGGTGTCGACATGGCTCAGTCGACCAGCGTGCGCCCGGTCAGGCGGAGGAACACGTCTTCGAGCGAGCTCCGACGCACCAGGCTTCCGACCGGATCGAGGCCGCGTCGATGCACCTCGCTGAGCGCGGCCTCACCGTCGTAGGCGTAGATCAAGATGCGGTCGGGAAGGGTCTCGGAGCGTTCCCCGATGCCCTCGATGTCGACGCCGGAAACACCGTTGTCGTCACCAACGTCGCCGGTCACGAACCGCAGCTCGAGCACCTCGCGGGTGGCGTATTCGTCGATCAGCTTGCGCGGCGAGCCCTCAGCGACGATTCGGCCCTGGTCCATCACTACGAGCCGGTCACAGAGCTGTTCGGCTTCGTCCATGTAGTGGGTGGTGAGCACGAGCGTGACGCCGCGCTGCTTCAGGCGGTACAGGCGATCCCACAGGATGTGGCGAGCCTGCGGATCGAGGCCGGTGGTCGGCTCGTCGAGCAGGAGGAGGTCGGGTTCGCTCATCAGCGACCGGGCGATCGTGAGCCGACGTTTCATGCCTCCTGACAACGGGTCGACACGCTCGTCGGCCCGATCGGTGAGCTGCACGAAGTCGAGGAGTTCGGCGGCGCGGCGCTTGCACTCGGCGCGGGGAATGTCGAAGTACCGCCCGTAGATGACGAGGTTCTCCACGACGGTCAGCTCAGCATCGAGTTGATCGGCCTGCGGAACGACACCCATGCGCGCCCGGATTGCAGCGCCGTCGGTGGCCGCATCGAGATCGAAGATGTGCAGCTGACCGGCCGTGATCGGCGACACGCATCCGATCATCCGCATCGTGGAGGTCTTGCCGGCGCCGTTCGGGCCGAGGAACCCGAACGATTCGCCAGGCGCCACCTCGAAGTCGATGCCGTCGACCGCCACGAAGTCGCCGAACTGTTTACGCAGGTCGCGAGCGGTGATGATCGGCTTCGGCACGAGGGCGACCGTACGGCAACGCGGCGATGACGGCCAATGCAATTACCGTGCCGCAGATGTCTGTGCCGCCGTCACTGCCCGATGATGTGGTGATCCGTTCGATCGAGGCGGTGGATCTCGACCGGATCCTTCAGATCAACGGCGCCAACGTCCCCGAGGTCGGCTCGGTCGACGCCGAGCGTATGGCGTTCATCGTCGCCGAGAGCCCGATCGCGCTGGTCGCGGACATTGGCGGTGACGTCGTCGGATTCTGTCTCGTGCTCGCGAGTGGCTCGACGTACGACTCGGTGAACTATCGCTGGTTCACCGAGCGCTACGACGCGTTCATGTACCTCGACCGGGTGGCCGTCGATTCGTCGGCCCGCGGGCGCGGCGTGGGCACCGCCCTGTACGCCGAGGTCGATCGCCGGATGGCGACGATCGAGGCTGCCAACCATCTCGCGCTCGAGGTGAACGTCGACCCACCGAACGACGTGTCGCTCGCATTCCACGCCAGGCTGGGATTCAGCGAGGTCGGCCAGCAGGACACGCCCTACGGCATCCGCGTCTCGATGCAGATGCGCCCGACATCACTCCGCTGAGCATTCTCGTGAACCGGTGCGCGAATAGTCCGCGCACGAGTTCACGAGAACGCTCAGCGGCGGTCTTGGAGGAAGCGGAAATGGTCGCGGGTTGATGCGACGTGCGCCGGGTCGAGGTCGGCGAGCAGGATCGTCTCGCCCCCGGCGCCGGTTGCCAACGCCTCACCGAGCGGGTCGATGATTGCGCTGTCGCCCGAGTAGTCGAGCCCGCCGCCCGAGCCGACGCGGTTGACGCCAACCACGTACGCCTGGTTCTCGATCGCCCTCGCCCGCAGCAACGACGACCAGTGCAGGCGTCGCTTGGAGGGCCAGTTGGCAATGACGAAGTAGGCGTCGCTCTGGTGCGCCAGCGCCCAGAACTCGTCGGCGAATCGCAGGTCGTAGCAGACGAAGAGGCTGCAGCGCAGGCCGTCGATGTCGACCGTGACGAACTCGGTGCCGGCGCGTACGTAACGCTCCTCATCGGCGTGCGAGAACGGATGGATCTTGCGATACCGGTGCTCGGTGCCATCCGGAGCGACCAGCACGAACACGTTTGAAGGCCGCTGGTCGTCCGGCGGCGCATCGGGAGCTGTCTCCGGACACGAGCCGCCGACCCACACGCCGTGTGCCGTCGCCATCTCACGCAGGAACCGCGACGACGGTCCACCCGCCGATTCGGCGATGCCCGGTGTGTCGAACGAGAAGCCGGTCGAGAACGTCTCAGTCAGCAACACCACCCGGGCACCTGACGCGACGGCGCCGGCGATCATCGGTGTCAAATGATCGAAGTTGGCCGTGCGGTCATGCCAGATGATGTCGTGCTGGATCGCAGCGACGCGGATGCTCACGACCCGAACCCCTCGGCGAGGCGCTCGACGGCAGCATCGATGACGTCGAGTTGCTTGCAGCACGCGAACCGGACGAGATGACGCCCGTGCTCAGGTCTCGCGTAGAAGACCTCGTTCGGGATCGCGACGACGCCACATCGTGCCGGCAGCGAGCGGCAGAAGGCCATCCCGTCGCCGGTCGGGTCGACCGGGCGGATGTCGACCGTCGTGAAGTAGGTCGCCTCGGGCACGTAGGTGGTGAACCCGGCCGAACGCAGCCCGACGACGAGGTGATCACGTGCGGTCTGCAGGTCGGCTGCGAGACGTTCGAAGTAGGCGTCCGGCAGGCCCAGACCGATTGCGATCGCGGGCTGGAAGGGCGCACCGTTGACGTAGGTGAGAAACTGCTTCGCCGTCCTTGCGGCGGTCACCAGCGGTTCGGGGCCGGTCATCCAGCCGATCTTCCACCCGGTTGTGTGGAAGGTCTTACCGCCCGACGAGATGGTCAGCGTGCGATCCGCCATTCCCGGCAGTGCGGACAACGGTGTGTGCCGACGCCCGTCGAAGAGCAGGTGTTCGTAGACCTCGTCGGTCACCACGATCAGGTCATGTTCGAGGGCCACCTCGGCGATGGTCGCCATTTCGTCGGTGGTGAAGACCTTGCCCGTGGGATTGTGCGGCGTGTTGAGCAGGATTAGCTTCGTGCGGCTGCTGACGCCAGCGCGCAGGGCGTCGGGATCGAACACATAGCGGCCCTCGGCGTCGGGGGCGAGCAGCACCGGAACTGCTCGTGCGCCAGCAAGTGCGATACACGCCTGATAGCTGTCGTACATCGGCTCGAACACGACGACCTCGTCGCCTGCGTCGAGCATGCCGAGCAGCGCACCAGCCAGCGCCTCCGTGGCGCCGGCGGTGACCACGACCTCCGTCGCCGGGTCGAGTTCGATGCCGTAGAACCGCCGCTGATGATCGGCGATTGCAGCACGAAGCTCTGCCATGCCGAGCCCCGGTGGGTACTGATTGAGGCCC
>DASQFE010000149.1:0-7128 GCA_035633295.1 Ilumatobacteraceae bacterium
TGTTGAGCCCGTCGGCGGCTGACGTCTCGACCATGCCGGAAGACTAACGATCGCTGCCGCGCAGGATTCTGCAGATTTTCGGCTTCGGCCTACGGTTGGGGCATGCGCACGATCTTCGACGACGACCATCAGGCGTTCCGCGAGTCCTTCGCCGCCTTCGTGGCCAAGGAGGCGTCGCCCCACTACCTGGAATGGGAGGCGGCGGGCATCGCCCCGCGGGAGCTGTATCTCGCGGCGGGGCAATACGGGTTCCTCGGGATGGCGATCCCCGAGCAGTACGGCGGCGGCGGGACGACCGACTTCCGGTTCAACGCGATCATCAGCGAGGAGTTCGCTGCGGCCGGTATTGGCGGCGCCGGCCTCGGGTTGACACTCCACAACGACATCACCACGCCCTACTTCATCGAGTACTGCACCGACGAGCAGGCCGAACGATGGCTGCCAGGGATCGCGTCGGGTGAGCTGATCACGGCGGTGGCGATGACCGAGCCCGGCACCGGATCCGACCTCGCCGGCATTGCCACCACTGCCGTTCGCGACGGCGACGAGTACGTCGTCAACGGCTCCAAGACATTCATCACCAACGGCATCAACTCCGACCTCGTGATCGTCGCCGCGAAGACCGATCCGACCGAACGACACAGCGGGCTGTCGCTCCTCGTCGTCGAACGGGGTATGGAAGGGTTCGAGCGTGGGCGCAACCTCGACAAGATCGGGATGCACAGCCAGGACACCGCGGAGCTGTTCTTCAACGACGTGCGAGTACCGGTCAGCAACCGCTTGGCCGAGGAGGGCAAGGGGTTCAACTACCTCAGCGCGAATCTCGCCCAGGAGCGCTTGTCGATCGCCGTCGCCGGTGTCGCCGCCGCGCGGGCGGCGCTCGGCTGGACGCTGGAGTACGTCGGCGAGCGCACCGCGTTCGGCAAGTCGATCGGGACGTTCCAGAACACCAAGTTCGTGCTCGCCGAAGTGGCGACCGAGATCGACGTCGCCCAGGCCTACGTCGACCAGTGCATCATGGCGCTCAACGTTGGCGAACTCACTCCCGCCCAGGCCGCCCAGGCCAAGTACTGGTGCACCGACCTCCAGAACACCGCCACCGACCGCTGCCTTCAGCTGTTCGGCGGCTACGGCTACATGAGCGAGTACCCGATTGCCCGCGCCTACGTCGACGCCCGGGTGACCTCGATCTACGGCGGCACCAACGAAGTGATGAAGACCATCATCGCCAAATCGCTCGGCCTCTGAAACCGTCACACGGTGCCGGGCCTAGTGTGACGATTCGTCGAGCGGGGTGGCCAGACCGTCACGTTTGACCCGGCACCGTGTGACGGTCGGGTCAGGAGTCGGGGCGCTGGGCGGGGCGGCGGAGTTGCTGGGCCGGGGTGAACAGCTCGCGGGAGATGCCGAGGCTCATCACCGCTGTGGTCGTCGCCACGCTGCCGAGCACCAGGTACATCACCGACACCTGGACCCTCACCGCATCCGCGGGATCGACCCCGGCGAGGATCAACCCGACCATCGCGCCGGGCAGGAACACGATCCCCACGGCCTTCGTCGACTCGATCTGCGGCACGAGCGCCGTCCGCAGCGCCTGGCGAAGATGGGGTTGGAACGAATCTCTCGCCGTCAATCCGAGTGCGAGCCGCGCCTCGATCAGATCACGCTGCTCATCGGCTGCGATCAGCAGTTGGCGCGACACGAGCACCGTGGCTGCCAACGAGTTGCCGATCACCATCCCGGCCAGCGGCACCAGCGTGCGGCCCTCCAGGTCGTAGATCCGGAACCCGAACAGCACGCCGAGCACCACCACCGCCGAGGCCGCGTAGGCAATGATCGACAGCGCCAGCACGCGGGGAACATCCGGCGCCCGCCGCGACGTGGTGTACGCGGCGAATCCGATCATTGCGAGCAGCCAGATCACCGAGTAGATCAACGGGTCGTCGGGATCGACGACGAACTGCAGCACCCACCCGACGATCAGCAGTTGCACGAGCGCGCGAAGTGACGCCCACAGCAAGCTGCGTTCCAGGCCCAACTGACGCCACAGCGAGACTGCGACGGCGACGAAGACGAGAATGGCCGACGCCGCCAACCCGGCAATCCCGATGTCACCCTGCTGCACCGCGATCATCATCACTCCCACACCCGACAGCTTCGGTTCATCGCGCACCGATCGACTGGCGCACCAGTGGATCGTCGCTCGCATCGAGTTCGTCGAGATGTCCCATCGCTCGCACCGTGCCCTCGGCGAGCACGATCACGTGATCGGCGAGCCGGCGCAGCTGATCGGTGTCGTGGCTGACCCAGATCACGGCGACACCCGTAACAGCCAATGAGCGACCAAGATCCTCCACCGTCGCCCGAGCGGCCCGGTCGAGCGCGGCGGTCGGTTCGTCGGCGAGCAGCACCACGGGATCGGTCAGCAGCGCTCGCGCCACGCACATCCGCTGCGCCTCCCCGCCCGACAACGTGTCGGCCTCGTGATCGAGCAGTTCGGCGTCGAGCCCCACGTGTTCGAGTACGTGCCCAGCCCGCTCAGTAGTCACCTCCGGCAACGCAACCCGCAGATTGTCGTGCACGGTGCCGGGAAAGATCGGCGCCCGTTGGAACACCATCGCCACCTGACGGCGCAGATCGGTCGGCGCCCACTCGGTGAGCGGCCGATCACGCCAGCGGATCTCGCCCGCCAACGGATCGTCGAGCCGATTGAGAAGGCGCAGCAATGTCGACTTGCCGGCACCGGACGGCCCGGCCAACACCGTCACCCCCTCGGCCGGAACGGTCAGGTCGATCGACCTGAGGATCGGAGCACCCGCCGGCCCGGCATCGACGCGGCGCAGTTCGAACGCATCAGCTGACGACATCACGCTCACGATCGCAGGTCACCAGGCGAACGTACCGCGCCGGCATCGACCCACGACGCGTTCGTATGCGAACGCGCCGACATCTGGCACACTTCGACCATGGCATGGTTGGTCTGCGAAGCCCGCGTGCTGGCGTCAGCAGAAGTGGCCGACAGTCGCCGCGCCCGTCGCCGCGGGCTGATGGGACGCGAGTCGATCGAGGGTGCCCTCGTCATCGAACCATGCCGTTGGATCCACACCATCGGGATGAAGTTCCCGATCGACGTCGCCTACCTCGACCGCGACGGCATCGTCGTCAAGACCATCAAGATGCAGAAGTTCCGCATGGGGATTCCGGTCTGGAGCGCCCGGTCGGTCATCGAAGCCGAGGCCGGCGCATTCGGACGCTGGGGCCTCCGCGTCGGCGACGAGATCGAAGTCCGCGTCGGCGATGCGGACGCCGCATGAGCACGCTGTGGCTGGTGGCCACGCCGATCGGCAATCTCGGCGATCTCGCACCCCGCGCCGTCGAGGTGCTGTCGCACGCTGCACTCGTGTGTTGCGAAGACACCCGACGCACCGGGCTGTTGTTGCAGCATGCCGGGATACGCGCCGCCCGGCTCGCGGTGTGCAACGACCACACCGAGATGAGCCGAATCACCGACGTGTTGCGCACGCTCGGCGACGGACGCGACGTCGCGATCGTCAGCGACGCCGGCACACCGGGCATCTCTGACCCCGGCGAACGCATCGTTCGTGCGGCCATCGACGCCGGTTACACGGTCAGCGCAGTCCCGGGCCCGAGTGCGGCCATCATGGCGCTGACCATCAGCGGGCTCGCCGCCGACCGCTTCGTGTTCGAAGGATTCATCCCGCGCAAGGGCGCCGATCGCGCCGCCAGGCTCGCCGAGATCGCCACCGAGCACCGCACCACCGTCGTCTACGAAGCCCCCCATCGTGTGCTGCGCACGCTCGACGACCTGCGTGACGCGTGCGGCACCGACCGTGTCGTCGTGGTGACCCGTGAACTCACCAAGCTCCACGAGGAAGTCGTACGCGGCCCGCTCGGCGACCTCGAGATCGGCGCACCACGGGGCGAATATGTGCTGGTCATCGAAGGTGCCCCGGTCGACGATCAACCCGTGAGCGACGACGACGTGCGCGCCGCGCTGCGCTCGGAACTCGCGGCCGGCATGTCGTCGCGCGATGCGTCGGCCACCGTCGCCAAGAGGGTCGGACGGCCCAAACGCGAGGTGTACGCGCTTGCCATCGATCTCGACCGCCAGACTGGAGTCATGGGTGAGCAATGAGTGAGTTCATGAGCGTCGCCGGCACCGGACCGAGTGCTGCGTTCTTCGACCTCGATCGCACACTGATCTCCGGATCATCTGCGTTCACGCTCGCACTGCAGGCCCGCAAGGCCGGGATCATCCCCAACGTCGAGTTCGTCCGCGATGCCGCGGGGGCCGTGACATTCAAGCTGTTCGGCGCCAGCGACGACACGACCGATGCGGTGCGCGATCGGGTGCAAAAGGCGGTCGCGGGGATGCGCCAGAGCGATCTTCAGGCCCTGAACGTCGAAGTGCTCCCCCGGTTGCTCGCCCGCCTGCGGCCCGAGGCCCGGCGGCTTCTCGACCGTCACCGCCAGGCGGGGCGTGACACCTACATCGTGTCGGCCGCCCCCCAGGAGATCGTCGAACCGCTCGCCCACTCGCTCGGCATGACGTCGGGGATCGGCACCCGCAGCAAGGTGGTGGACGGGTTCTACACCGGCGAACTCGACGGACCGTTCTGCTACGGCCCCGGCAAGGTCGAAGCGATGATCGAGATCGCCAACTGGAACGGCTACGAACTCGGCCAGTGCTACGCCTACAGCGACTCGGCCAGCGACCTGCCGATGCTCGAGGCCGTCGGCCACCCCGTCGCCGTCAATCCCGACGCGAAGCTCGAGCGCCATGCCCGTCGCAACGGCTGGCCGATCGTGATCTTCAGCGAGCAGACGAAGTCGGTCGTTCGCCGCACCGTTCGGTCAGTCGGGGCAGTCGGCATCGCCGGCGCCAGCTTCGCCGCCGGTGTCGCGCTCAGCAGCAGCCGTGGCGGCAAGCGCAGCTCCGGCGTCCTGCGCCGCTGAGCACCTCCTCATCACGAGAGCGATGAGCGAGGAGCCGGTATCCGGGCCGTTGGCTCATCGCTCGGGTGGGTTGTCCCCCGCCGATGAGCGAAGAGCCGGTATCCGGGCCGCTCGCTCATCGCTCGGGGGGAACGGCGGGTGGGCGGGGCATGAGGGCGAGCTGGCGGGACTGGGCGACGAGGACGCCGGTCGAGGCCCAGATCTCGCCGTCCTCGTCGAGCATGCCGTCGTGCACGAACCGTGACCGGAACGAGCACCGCAGCGGCCCAGGCGCCGGAACGCCCCGGATGTGCACGGTCAACTCGACCGTGGGCGCCCACGCCACCGGGAGTTCGGTGTTGAACACCGGCGGCGGGAACGCGTCGGCCACCAGCAGCAAACCAATCGCATCGATCGGTTCGTGATCGGCGAACGCGAACCAGCCACGAATACGGGCAACACCGGTCGGCGCCCCGTTGCGGAACCCCTCGTCGCCGGGATAGATCCGGATCGCAAGCCGCTCGGTGATCGCCGGCTTCGGACCCTCTTCGGCTGGCGGCGGCAGCTCGCAATCGTCGTAGTCGGGGATGTCGACCGGGCCCTCGGCGATGTACGACGGCCCACCCGGCGTCTGATCACCGAACGTGCCGAGCAACCGGATGATCTCGCGCCGCTCGTCGCCGTCGAACATCACCAGCGAGGCGGTCGCCGTTGCGAATCGGCGACCGGAGCGAACCGTGGTGACCTCGATCTCGCAGCGACCGGTCGGCGCGGGCCGGAGATAGTGGGCAGTGAGCGTCACCGGCGGACGCCCGACCGCTTCGCTCATCGCCCGCCCGGCGATCGCCATCAGATAGCCACCGTTGGCGTTGCCGCCGATGTCCCACCCGGGTTGCACCTCCGAGGCGAACACCGTGACGGTCTCATCGGAGGTGCCAACGGGCTGGGACGTCGTCGACACGGTCTGATGCACCGCGGTTGCGTTCGCGAAGACTCCGGTCATCGCCCGAACCGTACCGAGCCACGCTCGTTGCGCTCCACCCTCGCACCGACGCCGGCGCAAACGCCCGGTGGGCGCAACGGGGCGAGCCTCTAACGTGCTGGCGTGACCCGGTTCTACGTGACCACCCCGATCTACTACGTCAACGCCGAGCCCCACCTCGGCCACGCCTACACCACGATCGTCGGCGACGCGCTCACCCGGTGGCACCGACTGCTCGGCGACGACGTCAAATACGTCACCGGCACCGACGAACACGGCCTCAAGATCCAGCAGACCGCCGAGGCCGCCGGGCAGTCGCCCCAGGAGTTCGTCGACGCCATCGCACCGAAGTTCGCCGAGGCCTGGAAGCGCCTCAACATCGCCAACGACGACTTCATCCGCACCACCGAACCTCGCCACAAGGCCGCCGTCGCCGAACTCCTCCAGCGCTGCTACGACGCCGGCGACATCGAACTCGACACCTTCGCCGGCAAGTACTGCGTTGCCTGCGAGGAGTACTACACCGACGACGAACTGATCACCGTCGACGGAACCGCCGACTGCTGCCCGATCCACAACCGGCCGGTCGAATACTTCGAAGAGGACAACTGGTTCTTCCGGCTGTCGAGGTTCGAGGACCGCCTGCTCGACTGGTACGCGGCCCACCCGACGGCACTCACACCGGAGCATCGTGGCAACGAGGCGATCGGGCTCATCAAGGGTGGCCTGCGTGACTTCTCGATCAGTCGCACGTCGCTCGAATGGGGCATCCCGCTGCCGTGGGACCCCGAACACGTCACCTACGTGTGGTTCGACGCGCTCACCAACTATCTCGCTGCAGTCGGCTTCGGCGACGGGACCGACGGCTACCGCGACTGGTGGCCGGTCGACTACCACCTCATCGGCAAGGACATCGTCCGCCAGCACTGCGTGTACTGGCCGGCGATGCTGATGTCGGCCGGCGTCGAACTACCGAAGGGCTGGGCCATCGGCGGCTGGCTCCTGTCGGACGGCGAGAAGATGAGCAAGACCTCGGGCAACGTGGTCGACCCGCTCGACCTGATCGACGAGGTCGGCCTCGACGGGTTCCGCTACTACGTGCTCGCCGACACCGCCTACGGCAACGACGGTGACTTCTCGATCGAGGGCTTCACGTCGCGCTACAACTCCGACCTCGCCAACAACCTCGG
>DASQFE010000150.1:0-6237 GCA_035633295.1 Ilumatobacteraceae bacterium
ATCAGGTAGCGCTCAACGGCAATTCTGGTCGGAGACAACAGACCGGGACCCCGCTCGTAATCGCGGGCGAGAGTGCGCCGTCGTGTACTCGCGTTCCGGCGCAGCCGGTCAGGCGGAGCTCGTCGAGGTGCCGCACGCAACGCGATCACCCAAACTGCCGTTTCGGCGTTTTGTCACCGGGACTATGCAGTGTGCGACTTGGGCCGCAGTGCGGCGCGGACCTCCCGTGTTACGTCGGATTATCGAGCGCCGATTATGCGTGGCCTGCTGAACTGCTCGTTGCCGTCTCAGTGGTTCTCACGGAGCGCATCGAGGTGGTTTGCGATGTCGTGGAGTGCTCGGACGGTCTCGTTGCGCCGTCGTGGGTTCATCGTTGTCGAGTACTCCGTGACACGTTGGCCCGCTGGGCCGTAGACGGCTGCGAGTCGCTGCCAGGCTTCCCGTCGCAGCGCCACGTTGGCCACGCGACGATCGTTGCCGTCAACGGTTCGGGTGACCAGCCCCGCTTTGACCAAGCGTGCGATCAGGGCAGTGACCGAGCCACTCGTGAGGTCCAGATGTGATGCGATGGCCCCGGCCGTCACCGGACCGTGCTCGAGCAGGTGCATGGCGCGCAAGTCGGAACGGTGCACACCAAGGCTGCGAGCCACATCGTCGTCGAACCGATCCAACACCTCGCCGAGACGACGCACTGCGACGAGCAGCGGGTCGGGAACGAATTCAGGCTCGACCATGCATCATCTTGATCATCAAGATACTTTGTGGATTCGTCATCAACCTCACCGACAGGAGTCTGCCCCATGACCGCCCCCGCCAAGGTCACCTGGTTCGAGATCACCAGCAACGACCCCACCGCATCACGAACCTTCTACGAAACGCTGTTCGGCTGGAACGGCCAAGGCGACCCCGACGTCTACCTCATGTTCCCGCCAGCCGGCGACGGCGGCATCGCCGGAGGGTTGATGCCCGCCCGAGGGCTGCCCACCTACGCCTGCTTCGGCGTGGAGGTCGACGACGTCGACAACAGCTACCGGCATGCGCTCGAACTCGGTGCCACCTCGATGGTCGAACCCAGCGACAACCCCGGCGGCGTCCGTTCCGCCTACGTCCGCGACCCCGACGGCAACCTGTTCTCGATCTACCGATTCGGTCAACCGGCAACGCCGACCGAATGACCCCACAATCGCCGAAGACGCAGCGCACCGAGCGGCCGGTGCGTGACCCGCGCTGCGGGCCTGTTCCCGACATGGCGTGGGCACGCGACGCCGAGACCCGACGCACGACCGGTCGCGTCGAGGTCCTCAACGCCACCCGACCCGGCGGGCTCGACGGGTGGACGATGGATGCCGATCAGTACCAAGCTGTTCACGATCTGATCCTCGACATCATCGACGCCGACGCCGACGCCGACGGCACCGTCGGGCTCCAACACGTCGTCGACACGATCCAGCACCGCCTCGGCGCCAGCGAGCTGTTCCCGAAGGGCCGGCTCACGAACTACGTCCGCTACACCAAGACCGACATGGAAGCCCGATGCGAGATCGAACGCATTCCCGGCTCCAGTCCACAACGGATCACCCGCTGGCGCACGACGCTCTGACCGCCGCTCGGTCAGACGCCGAACCACACCGACACTTTGTGACACTGCACTTGGGCCGCGATGCGGCGCGAGTTCCTGTGGCGCGACAGCGTTACCGGGCGGACGTTATCGAGTGCCTCCGAACCGCACATCTGGGATGCCGTGGCGACATTGAGCCCGAGTCCTATCGGACGGGCGGCGATGACCAGAATGCCGGAGCGCGAGCGGTTCGCTCGGCTTGCGATGGCGGCGTTACGAGCTGTGAGTCAGCTGTTGGCTGACGCCCGGTCCGAACTCATTCGCTCAGGCGACCGCCACGGGTTCCTGATTGTGGAGTCGGAGTCCGATGTCGATCGCAAGGTCGGTGAACAGATCGGCCATCTCGGATCGGTAGCGAAGCTGGGTCGTCGCCTCTGCGCCAGGGCGGATATGGAAGCTGTTGGCCTCGTGGGGTTCCATTCCAGCGGAACGGGCGCTGCGAACGTGCTCGGCGGCAGCGGCGTACAAGTCGGCGTGCGCCGGGTCCTTGTCCGTGAACGCAACGAGCGCTCCGAGCACCCTCTGCTGGTCAATCGTGCCAGTCACCGTCCCGCTCGAGACAACAAGTCCTAGAGAGCGAGCGACATCCATGATGTTCATCGTGATCCTCCATCGTGCCGGACCTCTTCCGGCTCGAAGGTCAACCGCTCTCCCCACCGAATATTGCATGACACCCGTCACCATGCACGATCGCCGGATGCCCCACCACTGCGACATCGGCGCTCGGCATGCCCCCAGCGTGGACACGGCGTGCTCGTCGTCGGGCGCAGTGACATCGCGCACGAACTGCACGATCAGTCACTCGTCCCCGAACATCGCGGGCGGCAACGACCGAGAGAGTGCCGCCGATCGCCGGAACTGAGCGCTCGGCGCGTTCTGTCGGAAGCGCTCGCGAAAGCACGCGAGCTGCGCCCGCAGGTCGCCATTCGCCGGAAAGCCGAGGCTTCCGATTCGGAAAAGCCGAGCTGCCCTCGTGCGAACCCGAGCGGCGCGAGCACCGCGTCGAGCACGTGTGCAACCTTGTCTAGCATCGAGTCGCGAGGCCCATGCGCTCCTGCACTTCACCGAACTCTGTAATCCTCGTACCCTGCCATTGCAGAAGGCGGCCGAGTTCAGTGCTCGCGACCAAGAGGGTCACCGACGCCGGCCGGGATTTGTTACGCAAGGCGCACAGGATGGTTCCGGCTTCGTCACGTGGGTGCCGGATGATTCAGGTGTTCACGCTGCCTCGGTGGGGCGCCACCTCCCCCGGCGCCTCACCAGCAGCGGACCACCCGGCCGATCGGAACGGCTGAGAGGGGCCGCATCGCGCCGCAGACCGCCGGTTCATGGACACCAGAAGCACACCAGAAACGTCCGGTTGAGGACCGGCTCTTGAGACAGCTCGCTACCGGGTCCGACCGGTGTCGAACGCGGCCGATCACGTGCGCACGCCATCCTTCTATCGGACGATTCACTGGTCCACCGACGTGGTCTCTGTGCACGGAGCTCAGACGCCGATCCTCAGGCGGAAACGTCGCAGCGTCTGGCCGTCGGGTCCATCAACTGAACCGTTCGCTTTCCAGCAGCTGAGAGCGCAGGTACAGCGCCATCACGTCTCGCGGCACACGGTCGATGACCCCTCGTCGGTGCTGACTACCGTAGGACAGCGTCGCAATGCCGCTCGGATCGATGGCATCGTCGGCGTCCTCGCGACAGATGACCAGCTCACCGTTCGATGCTTGGTACCACCACAACCAGACGTCGAGCATGCCGCCCTCTTCGTCGATGACGATGACCCTGCACCCTTTGCGTTCGCTGTGCACCACCTCCAGAACCCGCAGCGCTCTCACTCCGAGCTCTCTTGCTCGATGCAACGTGCCATCCACATAGGCACGAGCCTTCTCGAGGCGACGGGTCTGCAAGCGACGGAAGATGGACTGATCCTCTCACGCAATGGAGACACACGGCTCGGCGTGCTGCTTGTGAGCGTCGTGTCCGAGCACCGGCCACGCTCCAGCGCACCGGTCTCCCATCTGCCCACCCGGGCAGCACTCGCACGCCGTCGTGACACGCCGCACCCAGTACCGGCATCATCAATCGTCTGACGGCCACGGGCGTCCAGCGAACGATCGGCGTCAGCGACGCGTGCCGATGCGCCAACACGTGCCGTGGCTGAGCCCTCCTTGTCCGGTCGAGGAACGCCAGATGAGACGTGCATGGGCTACCGCTCAGGGTTCGACGCAGGCACTCTGAACCGTTCGCACGCCATCGGCAAGAGACCCCCACTGGAACTTGCACCTGATCGCCAATACGCGGCTATCGGCTCACATCGACATGTCGCGTCTCGTCTTTCTGACCCTCTCGATCCGGCAATACTTGGGGGGAGTCCGAGCTCCACCACGTTGTCTGAGCGTCATGTCGTCCTGAGCGCAAAGTCCATCTGGCCGACTTGATGCGTGACTGGGAACATGCTCGGGCGCCACCCGCACTTCAGCGGCCTGGCTGCGTTGAGCGCGAGGGCCGCGCACGATGTCGAGGCGACCGTCGGAATGATCAGGCGACCCGGACTGCGTGCGCGGGGTTGGGCGGGCCGCAACGGTCGGGGTGCAGGATCGACGCGAAGACCGCGACTCCTTGCACCACGCGGGGTCCGGGCCGCACGACGAAGGCGTCGGCGTCGACGGCCCAGACCTCAGCGCCTGCGGGCAACACCCGGCGAGCCGCTACCTTCTCGGCCAGAAGCCGCGCACCTTCAAGACGAAAGCCGCACGGGGCAACGATCACCACATCGGCCGCGCAGTCGGTGATGGCCTCCCACGATGCACCTTGCGAGTTGGCGCCTGGCCGGCCCATCATCGATCGCCCACCCGCTGCGGTGATCATGTCGGGCACCCAATGCCCGTCGGTGAAGGCCGGATCTGTCCATTCGAGCAGCAGCGTCGGGCGTGGATCGACTCCGTCGAGTCGTGCCGCAACTTTGGCGAGCCGCTCTCGGCACTCTGCAACAATCTCGGCGGCGCGTTCATCGGTGTTCGTCGCAGCGCCGACCGTCAGGACCGAGTCGATGACCTCGTCGAGCGTCATCGGGTCCAGCGTCACCACGTCGGCGCGGCAACCGAGGTAGGTCATCGCATCGTCGACTTCGCTGACATCGATTGCGCAGACGGCGCAGAGATTCTGCGTGACCACCATCGTCGGCGCGATGTCACTGAACGCGCCCCGATCGAGGTGATACAGATCTTCACCAGCGAGCATCCGCTCCTTCACGACAAGGTCGATCTCGGCCGGTGACAAGCCCTCCGGCAGTGCCGATGTGGAAACGATCCGCTTGTTGCGGGCCTCGAGTGGAAAGTCGCACTCGAAGGTGACGCCAACCACTTGGTCGCCGAGTCCGAGGTCGAAGAGAATCTCGGTGGCCGACGGAAGCAACGACAAGATGCGCACCAGCGCGATGCTACGAGTCGACAGGAACTCGCGCGTCCCCCAGGTGCGGGTTTTGACCACGGGGCGTTTGCACCCGTTCTCGACGACCGGGTTCGATTCGGTCGATGGGCTTCGATACCCGCCGTGCATCGCTCGTAGAAGTCCGGGACGATGACATTGGCGTGGCGGGCGTTACTCGGTGGTCGTCTGCGCCGCTCCCCGTTGGGAAACGTCCGGTTGAGGACCGTCATCAGAGACGCTTGGCGACGCTCTCCTGATCAGACCGATAGCCCGAGAGGCGCCCGCAGACACGCTGGTTCGATCGACGAACGCCCGGACGCAGGAGGCCGTCACTCGTCTCGTTGCTCTCCTGACACCACGAGAGCCCAGAAATGAAAGAAGCCCAGGTCCGTGAGCTGGGCTATCACCATGTGACCGGCATCATCGCAGCAGGTGATCAGCCAAAACGCGGAGCGAGCATGTTCTGCTCGCTCTCGATCTTGTGGAGACGTTCGTCGTAGCCGATCTGGCGGATCAGATCAGCCAGGCTGTCGTACGCGCCGAAGTCTTCGGCGAACTCCCCCTGGTACTGCATCGCTTCCCATTCCGGATGCTCCTGCACGAGCAGCGCATACTCGTGTTCGGCGTGGTCCTCGAAGTCGGCATTCAACCGGTAGCTCCACTTGGGGCGCACCACGTACAAGAACCACGACAGCTGGTAGTAGCCGAAGGCGAGCACCTGGGGGATCACACGGCTGCGCACGAGGCCACGCCGCTGGCCCGCCGTGAGTTCTTCCATGATGAGCAGGTGCCACTGCTCGTTGTCCTGCTCCCATCGTGCGGTGCGCACCCGGTCGAACACGTGTCGGGCGAAGCCGGGTTGGCTCGCCGTGTACGTCACGGCCACATAGGCGACGTTCTCCCATGCCTGATACGGCACCCGCGCGACGAGTTCGAGCACCCTGAACTTCTCGAGTGAGCGGTCCCGCCCGTACAAGGCGTCCATCGTGCGAAACAGGATCCTCGCAGCAAACGAGTAACGCCGCGTCGGGCTCGCAAGCGTGACCTCCTGCGCAGCGACCAGGTCATGATGTCGGAGGTACTCGATCGGCCCGAACGGGGCCCGGGTCCCGATCGCCTCGGTGACGGGCCCCGGCGCAAGCACTGTCTTGCTCACGGCGTCTCGCTCAGGACGACGCGTCGGCGCGATCCCT
>DASQFE010000151.1:0-4420 GCA_035633295.1 Ilumatobacteraceae bacterium
GTGACCGAATACGCGCTTGCCCTCAACTCGAGTGGCTCATCTCTGTCTTGTCCACCAACGAGGACCGACCGCCCCAAAAGACCCCTTGACATCCATACGCGCATCGAAGTGTGGGACGTCGGACCTCGATCGGGCCACCGCATAATCGCTTCTGGGGGCAACCCATCTGGTGGTGCCGTCGAGAGTGGAACATCAGACTGTAACGCTGCTGTTCTCTGCAGACGCAGCTCGACTACGAGGTGTTTTGCACCGAGGCAGGCATCGACGACGATTTTCGGCCACGTACGTGCCATTCCGGTGTGGCACGCCGAGCGGATTCATCAGTTCGTGCGGCTTGCGGCATCCTCACAAAATGGCAATCTACCAGCGCCTTCGCGCGAGAGCGGATGACGGGAATCGAACCCGCGTATTCAGCTTGGGAAGCTGATGTTCTACCATTGAACTACATCCGCAAGAGGCTCCCAGGATAGCGGGAGCCGGTGATGGCCCGAGAACTGTCAGGCGCCTCGGGCGTCGATGGCAGCTTGGTCGTATGGCTCGATCATGATGCACTCGCCCGGACACTCCTCGGCGGCGTCTACGGCGAGGTCGATGAGCGAGTCGGGGATCTGGGCCACGCCGCGGCCGCTGTCGGGGCCGTGTCCGGCGCCTTCGGCGCCGTCGAAGATGATCGTCGCACCGAAGTGGGACGCCTCTTCCTTGACAACCCAGAGTCCGTCGTCACGGGCGACGAACACGTCGGGGCAGATCTCCGAGCAGATGCCATCGCCCGTGCACAGATCCTGGTCGATCCACACCATCAACGCCGTTGCCATGAAACCGGTCCCTTCGAGTCGTTCCGAACTTGCCCCCTCGTGTCTACAGGTGTAGGCGCGTATTTGTACGGGGTGTTGCCAATTCGTGCGGTCAACTTGCGGGGTCGGACAGCCGACCCATCGCCTCGGCAACGGCCTGATCGCGTCGGCGCGGTGACGACGCGAGTGCGGCCGCTGCGCCCAACCGGTCGGCCTCGGATCGGTTCTGGCTGAGTTTTCGCTTGCCCTCGATCGACTCGATCTGCACCTCGATGCCAACGATGGCGCGCAGCTGTTTGTCGATGAAGTCGCCGGGTGCGTCGGCGACCGCCCAGGGCGACTCGACCGATCGGGCCGCCTCGTGCTGATCGGTGAGTCCGGTGACGAGTTCACGGAGCGAGTCGGGGTCTTCGTGGATCCTCACCGTTCCGTGTACGTGGACGACCTCGTAGTTCCAGGTGGGCACCACCTTTCCGTGCTCGGCCTTCGTCGGGTACGACGACGGGCTCACATAGGCATCGGTGAGCGGGAACAACACCAGGGCCGAAGCACCAGCGATGTCTCGCCACTGCGAATTCGCTCGGGCGACATGGCCCGTGAGTCGGCCGGACGGCCCAGCATCACGATCGACCATGAACGGCAATCCCGTTGCATCGAAGCCGCTCGGGCCAATCGTGACCAGATGGCCGAACGCGGCACGCTCGATCAAATCGAACAACTCGTCACGGTCAGCGACGTCGAACGCGGCCGGGCGGTACATGCCCGCAACGTAGCCGTGGGGTTGCCGATGGCGCCGATCAGTAACGTGCTCGATTGTGATCCTGTCCGACCGCACCCTTCGTGAGCAGCTGGCTGCCGGCCGGATCGTCATCGACCCGCTCGACGAATCGCTGATCCAACCGTCGTCGATCGATGTGCGCATCTCCAACATGTTCCGGGTCTTTCGCAACCACACGCGCGGCGTGATCGACGTCAAGCTCGACATGGTCGACCTCACCGAACTCATCGAGATTCCTGAAGGCTCCGAAGAGCCCTTCATCTTGCATCCCGGCGAGTTCGTGCTGGGTTCCACGTTCGAACGCATCGGCATGCCCGATGACCTCGTCGGCCGAGTGGAGGGCAAGTCATCGCTCGGTCGTCTCGGCCTGATGATCCATTCGACGGCGGGTTTCATCGACGCCGGCTTCGACGGCCACATCACCCTCGAACTCGCCAATGTCGCCAGCCTGCCGATCACGCTCTATCCGGGCATGAGGATTGGCCAGGTCAGCTTCATGCAGATGACCACACCCGCGGACAAGCCCTACGGCAGCGGAGCCAGCGGATCGAAGTACCAGGGCCAGCAGGGCCCCACCCCCAGCCGCTACTTCGAGAACTTCCACCACTGACTCACCGACTTTGCTGTTTGCGTGACACTTCGGTTGGGACGGGCCAACAGAACTGCAACGCAAACGGGAATAGTTGGGGGGAGTTTCAGTCGGTGTAGCGGCGGACTCGGGCGCGCTTGCCGCGCAGTGTGGTGCTGGACATCTTCTCGATGACGTGCTCGACGGATGCTTCGGGCACACCGACGACCGAATACGCGTCGGCGATCCGGATCGGGCCGATGTCACGACCGACGAGCCCGGTCTCATTGGCGATTGCGCCGACGAGGTCACCGGGGCGAATGCCGGCCTTGCGTCCGAGGCTGACGTGGACGAATCCCGATCCGGCTCCCGAATGCTTGCCCTTGGCTCCACCGCGATCACGTTCGCCGGTGTTGCGCTGCTTGTTCTTGTCGAACTTCTTGGCGTCGCTCTTTCCGCCGCGCAGGCGGTCGGAGGCGTCGGGGATCTCGAGTTCGTCGATCGTCGAGCCGCGTGACTCGTGCACGAGCTTGATGGCTGCGAGTGCGATGTTGCGCTCGCTGTCTTCGCCGGCCAACGCATTGAGCACGACGTTGAAGTCGTCGAGGTCGACCGCAGCAAGTGCCTCGCGTACGGCCATGACGGTCATCTCGATCTGGCGGATGCGCAGGTCCGACACCGTTGGGACGGTGGCGATCTCGAACTTCTGCTTCGTCAGCCGCTCGATGTTCTCCAGCCCCCGACGTTCACGTGGCTCGGCCAGTGTGATGGCGACACCCTCGCGGCCGGCCCGCCCCACGCGGCCGATGCGGTGCACGTAGCTCTCGGCGGCCGACGGCACGTCGTAGTTCACGACATGGGTGAGCGTGTCGATGTCGAGGCCGCGGGCGGCGACGTCAGTCGCGACCAGCAGCTCGGCGGTGCCGTCGCGCAGACGACCCATCACCCGGTCACGCTGCGTCTGGTCCATCCCACCGTGCAGCGCCTCCGCGCGGTAGCCACGAGCGTTCATCGTCTCGGTGAGCTGGTCGACTTCGGTGCGAGTCCGACAGAACACCAGCGCCGACTTCGGCGCCTCGATGTCGAGGATCCGCCCGAGCGCTGACGGCTTGTGAGCACGCTGCACCACGTAGACCGTCTGGCGAACGAGCGCCTTCGAACCCGGCGCCGCGTCGGCCCGACCGATCATGATCCGGGCCGGATCCCTCTGGTACCGCTTGGCGATCGAGGTGATACGCGCAGGCATGGTTGCTGAGAACAACACGGTCTGACGCTCGTCGGGAGTGCTCTCCAGGATCGACTCGATGTCGTCGGTGAAGCCCATGTCGAGCATCTCGTCGGCCTCGTCGAGGATCACCGTCTTGATCGAATCGAGCGCGAGCGATCCTCGACCGATGTGATCGAGCGCTCGTCCGGGAGTGGCGACGACGACGTGCACGCCGCGGTCGAGCGCCTGCAGCTGTCGTTGGATCGGCTGGCCACCGAAGATCGGGACCACCTTGACCCCGAGTTCGCGGCCGTAGCGGAACATCGCTTCGCTGACCTGCACGGCGAGCTCACGGGTCGGCACCAACACAAGAACCTGTGGTTCTCGACGATTGACATCGATGAGTTGGAGCGCCGGCAACGCGAACGCTGCGGTCTTGCCGGTGCCGGTCGCGGCCTGGCCGAGCAGGTCGCGTCCCGTCAGCAGCAGTGGGATCGTCTCGCTCTGGATCGGCGTCGGCTCTTCGTACCCGAGGTCGTCGAGAGCCGAGAGCAGTTCGTCGCGCAGGCCGAGCGTCGCGAAGCCGCTGACGCCCCGCTCGGTGTCAAGCTGTTGGGGTTCGGTCGGCTCGGGATCGGCGTCGTGTGACTCTTGGTGTTTGACACCATCAGTAACGTCGGGGGTGGTTTCGTCGTCGTTCATCGCGTGCTCCTGCAGGGGGAATTCGTCAACGATACGAACGTCGCGGCTCGGATCGAACAGAATGTTGCATGGCCTACATCGCCGACCGAGTCGCCCACGACGCCGACGCCCACATCATGGAGCCTCCGAACTGGCTGCGTGACCACGCCGATCCCGACATCCGCGACCGCATCGAGCGCCCCGGCTACGCCAATGAACTCGTCCAAACCGGCGATGCCGACCGCTACGCGGAGTTGGGTTCCGACCAGGAACGCATCGACGCCGTGTTCGCTCGCCTCGCCGAACGGCACCGGACCGAGGAGTTCCTCGCGAACGAGGCCGTCGAGGTGATGAACCGCAAGAACTTCGCGGCGACCGGATCGTTCCTCGCT
>DASQFE010000152.1:0-9892 GCA_035633295.1 Ilumatobacteraceae bacterium
CCTGCTGGCCGGCTCCGACCTGGTGTTCCCCGGCCCGCGGATGACGCCGGATGGGATCATCGACCTGCTGGAACGGCACCGGGTCACGGTCACCGGTGGGGTTCCGACAATCTGGATGGGCATGCTCCCGATGGTGGCCGAACGCGACCTGTCCGCGCTGCGGATGATCCTGTGCGGCGGTTCGGCCGTGCCGAAGGCACTGTCGGAGGGCTACCGCGAAGCGCTCGGCCTGCCGATCTTGCATGCCTGGGGGATGACCGAGACCAGCCCGATCGCCGCGGTGTGTCGCCTCGACGCCGACCAGGAACAGCTCCCGCAGGCCGAGCAGGCCGAGTTGCGAACCCAGGTGGGCCGCATCGTGTTCGGTGCCGAGTGTCGCGTCGTCGAACCGGGCACCACCAACCCGGTGCCGTGGGACGGCGAGAGCAGCGGCGAGCTGCAGTGCCGGGGCAACTGGATCGCGTCGGACTATTACGACGACGAACGCTCCCGCGAGAGCTTCACCGACGACGGCTGGCTCAAGACCGGCGACGTCGCCACGGTCAATGAACGTGGGTTCGTCCGCCTGGTCGACCGCACCAAGGACCTGATCAAGTCGGGCGGTGAGTGGATCAGTTCGGTCGAGCTCGAGAACGAGTTGATGGGGCATCCGAAGATCGCCGAGGCCGCGGTGATCGGGGTCGCTCACGAGAAGTGGGGAGAAGCGCCCCTCGCGTGTGTCGTCGTCGTTCCGGGCGAGGAACTCACCGAGGAGGAGGTCCTTGCATACCTCGACGGAAAGATCGCCAAGTGGCAGATGCCCAAGGCTGTGGTGTGGATCGACCAGGTGCCCAAGACCAGCGTCGGCAAGTTCTCGAAGAAGACCCTGCGTGACGAGTATGCCGACATGCTCATCGAGGGCTGACGGGTTGAGACGCGGGGTCTGGCTGACCCCGTCTCATTCAGAGGCGGCCGGCGTCGATCACTCGCTGGAGGAACTCTTGCGTACGGGGCTCGTTCGGTGTCCCGAAGATCTTGGCAGGCGTGCCCTCCTCGAGGATGCGGCCCTGGTGCAGGAAGCAGACCCGGTCGCTGATCTCCTTGGCGAAGGCCATTTCGTGCGTGGCGATCAGCATCGTCATGCCGTCACGCTTGAGTCCGCGGACTACATCGAGCACCTCGCCAACCAGTTCCGGGTCGAGTGCCGACGTGATCTCGTCGAGCAGCATCACCTCGGGGTTCATCGCCAGCGACCGAGCGATGGCGACTCGCTGCTGCTGGCCGCCCGACAGTTGGTCGGGGTAGGCGTCGGCGCGTGCGGCAAGCCCGAGCCGGGTGAGCATCGCGAGTGCCTCGGCCCGTGCGGTTGCCTTCGGCACTCCGAGAACCTTGCGCGGACCGATTGCAACGTTGTCGGTCACGGTCATGTGGGGGAACAGGTTGAAACTCTGAAAGACCATCCCGATGCGGCGTCGGATCGGGTCGGCGTCGAGCCCCGGCTCGGCGATGTCGACACCGTCGAAGATCACCGTCCCGTCGTCGATGGGCTCCAGCAGGTTCACGCACCGCAACAGGGTCGACTTGCCCGAGCCGGAAGCTCCGATCAACGTGATCACCTCTCCTTCGGCGACCCGGAGGTTGATGCCGTCGAGCACGGTCGCTGCGCCGAACGATTTGACCACGCTTCGCAGCTCGAGCTTGATAGGTCGCTCGTTGCGCTGATCGGGGTTCATGAGATGGTTGTGGAGCCGGTACGGCGGCGCTGTTTGGCAAGCGCGTGATCGGCGAGACGTGTGCACGGGATCGTGATCGCCAGGAAGATGAGCGACGCCGCAACGTACGGGGTGAAGTTGGCGAACTTCGCCTTGTCGATGCCCGCCTGGCGCAGGATCTCGACCGGGCCGATGAGACTGACGAGCGCCACATCCTTCTGCAGGCTGACGAAGGTGTTCATCATGGGCGGACCGATACGCCGGAACGCCTGCGGCAGGATCACGGAGTTCATCGTCTGACGATTGGTCATGCCGAGCGATCGCGCCGCTGCCCGCTGGCTCTCGTGGACGCCATCGATTCCCGATCGGATGATCTCGGCGGTGTACGCCGAGTACGACAGCACGAGTGTCACGGTGCCCCAGATCAACGGATTCGCCCACTCACGTGACAGCCCGAGCGCCGGGACGCCGAAGCCGATGAGGAACACGAGCAGGATGACGGGGATGCCGCGGAACACGTCGGTATAGATCACCGCGAAGGCCCGCAGCGGGAACAGCGCCGGGCTGCGCGTGTTGCGGGCCAATGCGATGCCGAGTGAGACGATCAGGATCAACGGTGTCGACCACAGCAGGATCTGCACGTCGAGCCAGAATGCGCTGAGCAGACCGGGAAAGGACTCCCGGAACACGTCCGCATCGAAGAACGCCTGGCGAACGCGTCCCCAGCCCGGAGCCATCGGAACGAGCACGATCAACGCGCCCACGACGATGATCGTGCTGACCACAGCGATGACGTTCGACCGCCGGCGTCGAGCTCGCTCGTAGAGCTCGCGCCGGGTCGGTCGATCCGTCATGAATGGTGGTGTCGAACCGGTGCGGTTCTGGTCACTCGACAGTGATCACCGGCGCACCGGTGAAGTCGGCCAGCCACTCCTGGGTGATGGCGTCGAGTTGGCCGTTCTCGGTGAGTGTCGTGATGGCCTGATCGACGCAGGCGGTCAGCGGATTGTCGAGCTCGAGCACGAACCCGAACTGATCGGTGGTGCCACCGGCATCGGCAGGGAACTGACCGACCACGCTGCTGCCCTCGATCTCGACACCCGACACGAACAGGGCGGTCGGCAGGTCGAAGACGGCGGCATCGATCTGGTTCGCTTCAAGGGCGGCCTTGGCGCCGACGTTGTCGTCGTACACGAACACGTCCTGAGTGGGCTGGATCACCTCATTGATGAAGTCAAGACTGGTGGTGCCCACCTGGGCGCCGAACTTCACGTCTTTCAGGTCGGCGATCGTGGTCGCTCCTTCTGCCGCAGACCCAGCGAGGGCCACGATCGCCTGGTTGCTCGTGTAGTAGGGGAGCGAGAAGCTGATGTTCTCCTTGCGCTCTTCGGTGATCGAGAACTGCTGCAGGTTCATGTCGAAGCTCTTTGCTCCGGGCTGGATGGCCTCGTCGAACGTGGAGCGGACCCACACGACCGACTCGGCGTCGTAGCCCATCTCCGCGGCAACGGCGTAGGCGACCGCCGCCTCGAAGCCCTCGCCAGACTCGGGGGCGTCGTCGATGACCCACGGGAAGAAGGCCGGCTCGCCGGTGGCGATCGTGAGCACGCCGTCCTCGATGGTGTCGGTGCATGTGTCACCCGAGGGCGCTGAGCCTTCGGTCGTGGCTCCGGTCGAGGCTTCGGTCGTGGCTTCGGTGCCGTCGGGCGCAGAACCGTTGGCTGCGTCGTCGTCACTACCGCAAGCAGCGAGCACGAGGGCGCTCGCGGCGATGACCGGCACGAACCGGCGCACGAAGGGGGAAGGTCGCATGGGCTGTCTCCTTGGTTTGGTGTTCACGCTGGCCAGAAGATACTCGCTGGCACGATCAAGCGCCCCCGCCGGTTCGGTTCTACCTTCATCACCGTGCGTGGACGTTCGACGATCGAGTGGATGCGGCCGCTGCTGTTCGTGCTCGTCGGCGCTGCTCTCGGCGCTGCCGTGTGGTTCCAGCGGGCCACGATCGGATCGGCGCTGGCCGAGATGCGATCGATGTCGCTCGCCGTCGTGGTGGCACTGGTTGCACTCGGTGTGCTCGAACGTGTGACACGCGCCGGCATCCTGCGCCGACTCCTCGAGGGCGCGTCCTTTCGACAGGCGTTGACGATCCACGATGTCGGGACCGCGGCCACCAAGGGGATCCCGCTCGGTGGCCCGGTAGCGACCGGCCTGCGCTGGTCGATCGCCCGCGATGCCGACCTGTCGACGCCACGACTTGCCTCGGCGTTGGTGGGGTACGGGGTGGCGGCGACCTTCGTCACCTGGCTACTGCCCTTCGGCGTGCTCCTGATCGAACTCACCCAGCGATCACCTACGGCGACCGATCTGGTGATGATTGCGGTGTGCGCACTGGTGCTCGGAGCATCGACGTTGTTCTGGGCCGTCGTGCTCACATCTGATCGGGTGACGGCGTTCCTGATCCGCCACCTGCGCCGGCTCTGGACGCTCGCAGGTCGGCGGATCCCCGCGGCAGTGGGGCACGACCCCGCAGCCGGGCTGCTCGAGATCCGGGCGTCGCTGCACGGCATCGCTCGACGGCCCGTGCGCCTGCTCGCGCTCACCGCCGTGGCGCACGCCTGTGGTGCGGTGATCCTGTTGGTCGCGCTCCGAGGCATCGGTGTCGGCGCCGAGCTCGGAACGCTCGAGTTTGCCCGCGTGTTCTTCGTGGTCACGTTGCTGAGTTCGTTCGTGCCGGTGCCCGGCGGCATCGGTGTGGTCGAAGCAGGCCTCAGCGGCGCACTGGTCGCCGCCGGGGTGGAGCCCACGGCGGCACTTGCCGGGGTGCTCGTGTATCGGCTGCTGACGTACGTTGTGCCGATCGTCGTGGGGGCGATCCTCTACCTGGCGTGGCGGGCTGACTTCCGCCGCCGAAACCGGCGTGACGAGGTGCCGGTCTCCCCGGTTCCGGCATCCCCGGTCCCGGCGCACTCGGTGTCGTAGCGTCGGCGCATCGTCACTCGGCTGTTGCCGTCGATTCGAAGGGATCTGCAATGTCGTTCAATCCGCCGCCGCCGCCGCCGCCGCCACCACCACCGCCGCCGGGCGGCTCGCCGCCGCCGCCTCCACCATCGAGCGGCCCGCCATCGCCCCCGGGTGGCTACCCGCCGGCTCCGGGTTTCTCCGGCGGCAGCTGGCAGCCGGCAGGTGCAAAGCCGCCGACCTACCTCGTGTGGGCGATCCTCACGACGCTGTTCTGCTGTCTCCCGTTCGGCATTGCGAGCATCGTCTTCGCCGCCCAGGTCGACTCGAAGTACAACCGGGGTGATCTTGCGGGAGCTCAGTCGTCGTCGGACGCGGCGAAGCGGTGGGCGATCGTGGCAGCGGCAGTATCGGTCGGTCTCATCGCGATCTTCTTCGTGTTGGGGCTCGTCGGATCCTTCAGTGAGAGTTGACAGCTGGTCAACGGGTATGCCGGCGCCGATCGCAGCGGGAGTGGCCGGGCTCGCATGGATCACAATCGCTGGGGTGCTGTACCGGCCGGAGGGTTCAGCGGCGCTCGGGGTCGGGTGCCCGTTCAAACAACTCACCGGTCTCGATTGCCCTGGATGCGGCTCGACCCGGGCGCTCGGTGCTCTGACCCGGCTCGATGTCGGCGCCGCTCTCGACCACAACGTGCTCGTGCCGGGCGCCGTGGTGTTCCTGGTGGTCTCGTGGGGGCTGTGGACCCTCTCCCGCTGGCGCGTCCAGCCCACGTCGGCACTGGTTCGAGGCCCCAGAGCGATCATTGCGATCGGTGTGCTGTTCGTCGCGTTCGCGGTGGTGCGCAACCTGGAGTTCGCAGCGTGGTTGGCGTCCGGACTTGGCGAAACCTGAACCGAACTGCACCACGACGACCCGATCGAATAGGTTTCGGTGCGTGAACTGCTACCCCGCGCCCCCGATCACCATCGATGGCCGCCCCGCGGCCGGCATCTTGCGCGGGGCTGTCTGATGGCTCGGTTCGGCCGTGTGCTCACCGCGATGGTCACCCCCTTCGACGACGAGGGTGAGCTCGACGTCGACGCTGCCGTGGCGTTGGCCAAGTGGCTCGTCGGGCAGGGCAACGAGGGCCTCGTAGTGTGCGGCACCACCGGTGAGGCGCCGACACTGTCGATCGACGAGAAGCTGCAGCTCTTCGAGGCTGTGGTGAATGCGGTGACGGTTCCGGTGATCGCGGGCACGACCGGGTCGAACACGCGCCACGACATCGGCCTCACCGAGGAAGCCGGCCACCTCGGTATCGCCGGAATTCTCGGCGTGTGCCCCTACTACAGTCGCCCGTCGCAGGCCGGCATCGAAACCCACTTCCGAGCCATCGCAGCGTCGACCGATCTTCCGATCGTGCTGTACGACATTCCGGCGCGCACAGGACGCAAGATCTCCAGTGCCACGATTGTGCGCCTGGCCACCGAAGTCCCCAACATCGTCGCCCTCAAGGATGCTGCGGGGAACCCCGGTGCAACTGCTGTGGTGAACGCCACGAGTCCCACCGACTTCGAGATCTACTCGGGCGACGACTCGATGACGCTGCCCCTGTTGGCCGTCGGTGCGGTCGGCGCCATCGGGGTGGCCACACACTGGTGCGCACCCGATCACGCTGCGATGTTCGACGCCTGGGGCCGCAATGACGTCGCTGGGGCGCAGCGGATCAATGCACGCCAACTCGAGAGCTACGAGTTCGAAGCCAGCGACGATGCCCCGAACCCGGTACCGTCGAAAGTGATGTTGAGAACGCTCGGTCATGATGTCGGGGAGTGCCGGTCCCCGATGGGGCCAACGCCCCACGGACTCGAACACGCTGCTCGCGGCGTCTACGAGCGTTTGGTCGCCGCCCGTGGCTGACCGGCCGGCGCCGGGCGCCGTCGATCCTTCGGTTGCGGTTCGGGTCGTCTTCCTTGGTGGCCTCGGCGAGATCGGCCGCAACTGCATGGCGATCGAGCAGGGCGCCGCCGACGATCCTTCCCGCACGATCATTCTCATCGATTGCGGCTTGATGTTTCCCGACGCGAACATGCACGGGATCGATCTGATCCTCCCTGATTTCACGTATCTGCGTGAGAACGCCGCGCGGATCCAAGCGCTCGTGCTCACGCACGGCCACGAGGACCACGTCGGCGCCATCCAGTACTTGCTGCGTGATCACGACGGCATCGGCGATCTACGTGACGAGCCACTGCCGATCTACGGCTCAGCGGTGACGCTCGGCTTGGCCCGCAACCGCATCGATGAGGCCGGCCTCACCCCCAAGACCGACATGCGGGTCGTGACCGATGGTGAGAGCGTCGAGATCGGACCGCTCGTCGTCGAGTTCATCCCGGTCACCCACTCGGTCCCGCATGCGCACGCCATTGCTGTGCACACCTCGCAGGGCGTCATCTTGCACTCCGGCGACTTCAAGATCGATCTGACCCCGGTTGATCATCGCCGTACCGACCTCGCCCGGCTCGGCCAGTTGGCGAAGTCGCCCGGCATCCGCCTGTTGATGTCCGACTCGACGAACGCCGAGGAGGCCGGCTACTCGCCGAGCGAAACGAGCGTTGGCAGTGTGCTGCGCGGGATGGTCGCGAACCAGCGCGGACGCCGAATCGTCACCGCCAGCTTCGCCAGCCACCTCCACCGGATCCAGCAGATCGCCACTGCGGCGATCGAGGACGGACGGGTCGTTGCCACGCTCGGGCTGAGCATGAAGAAGAACGTCCGCATGGGACGAGAACTCAAGGTGCTCGACATTCCCGAATCGTCGCTCATCGACATCGACGACATCGACAAGTACGAGCCGGGCAAGGTGTGCATCATCTCGACCGGTTCGCAGGGTGAGCCGATGTCGGCGCTCGGGCTGATGGCCCGCGGCGAGAACAAATGGCTGAAGCTCGGTGAGCACGACACGGTGGTGCTGTCGAGCCATGCAATCCCCGGCAACGAGGGCAACGTGAACGCCGTGATCGACGGGCTACTACGCCTCGGTGCCGAGGTCGTGCACTCCGGTGTACTCGATGTGCATGCCACCGGCCACGCACAGGCCGACGAGATCAAGACCTACCTGTCGATCGTGAATCCCGAGTGGTTCGTGCCGATTCACGGCGAGTACCGCCACATGGTCGCCAACGCCCGCCTCGGCGAGCTGATGGGTGTGCCGCACAATCGGGTGATCCTGTGCGAAGACGGCGACGTGCTCGAGTTGACCAAGAAGGAACTGCGTCCGGTCGGCCGGGTGCCGTCGGGCTACCTGTACGTCGATGGCATCGTCGGCGATGTCGGCCAGGGCGTGCTGCGTGACCGCCAGAAGCTCGCCGAGGAAGGCGTGGTTGTCGTGGTCGTCACCGTCGACATCCAGACCGGCAAGGTCCTCGTCGGCCCCGAGATCATCACACGTGGTTGGGTGTACGCGCCCGAGGCCGAGGATCTGCTCGACGAGGCGTGTGATGCGGTCGCCACCGCGGTCGAGTCGTCGTTGGGTAAGGGTGTTCGTGATGTCGAAGCGCTCGAACGCGATGTTCGGCGTGCGGCAGGAAAGTTCGTCAGCGAGCGCACGAAGCGCCGACCGATGATCGTTCCCGTCGTCATGGAGGCCTGAACCTTGGCGACGGTGCGCCGCCGCCCGGTCAGGATCCGATCGCGGATCGGGATCAGATCGTGGATCGGGATGGCAGTTGCCGTCACGCTGATCGCGGCGTGCGGGAGCGACGCCGACGAGAGCGTCGACACGTCGTTCGTGGGTGACATCAGCGCGGGGATTGCCGCCGTCGAGGCCGAGCTCGGAGCGGGTCAGGAGTTCTTCGAGGTGACCGCCGGGCCGAAACTGACCAACATCTTCGTGGCGGCCGATGGAGCCACCACGGCGATTCCGTATGTCTACGCCGATGGTGAGCTCCTGCCCCCGGCACCTGCGTTGACGGGGGCATCTGGTTTCACGTTTCGCGCCGATGCGATTGATCTCGACGAGGAGGCAATCCTCGCCAAGGTCACCGAAGAACTGCCCGGCGCCACGATCCAGACGCTCAGCGTCGAAGGCGGCGAAGGGGGCAACGTTCGCTACGTGGTGGCTGCGTTGTCGGCCGAAGGAGGCGTGCTCGACATCACCGTCGGCCCCGACGGCACGGTGCTGGCAGTCGACCCCGTCTGAGCGCGGAGGCGGGCTCGCGCAAGAGGGTCACGGTCGGGTGTGACAGCCCCTTGGTACCGTATTCAACGTCATGAGCACGTGGGGCCCATCCAAGAAGCGTTCGACACCCAAGAAGTCCAGTTCTGCCGCGTCTGGTTCCGGATCGTCGAAGAAGACGACGACCGCCAAGGCCCCGACCAGGGCATCGGCGGCGTCGACGTCTCGTCCGAAGGCGTCCGGCAGTGTTCGTGACGCAACCCCGCCCGAGGGTGAGGTCGCCGGTGACACGTCGGGGTTGCGCGGCGCCGTCGGTGGGCGCGAGCACGAGTTCATCGGGATCGGTTTGATCGGCCTTGCGGTCGTGCTCGGACTTGCGGTGTATGTCGACCTCGCCGGCCCGCTCGGCCAGGGCCTTGAAACGCTGATGGGATGGCTGGTCGGCTACGGCCGCTACGCACTCCCGCTGGTTTTGGTTGCACTGGGGGTGGCGTTCCTGCGTCGCGGGCACACGGCGAGCCCGGTGCAGCTGCTGATCGGCTGGTCGATCGTGGCGCTGGCTGCGCTGGGGCTGCTCCAGGTGTTCCTCGGGCCTGCCAAGATCTCTGACGGTGCCGATGAGGTCGTCGATGCCGGTGGATACATCGGCGCGCTCGTCGGCCTACCCCTCGAAGCGCTCTTGGCGCCGGCCGGCGCCGCAGTGGTGCTCGTCGCCCTGTTGCTCGGTGGGGCAATGATTGTCACGCGCACGTCGATTCGCACGTTCGCCCGGAACACCGGCGGATTCCTCGCCGTCGTCGGCGCACCATTGGGCCGTGCGGCCAAGTCGGGTATCAGCAACATCTCCACACTCAGTAGCGACCGCGACGGCGCCACGTCCGGCGATGCGCCGATCGCGGCTCCGTACGACGTTGCGGGCGAAGCGTCCGAGCTCGCAGGGTCAGGGTCGGCCCTGTACGACTTCGCTGCCGAGGGCGATGAACTGGCGAGCGACGATTCGGCGCGCAAGCGGCGTCGCGTGCCCAAGCCGACGGTTTCCACGGGAAGCCAGCCCGGGCCGGTCAGCCCTGATGGCACGAGTGTC
>DASQFE010000153.1:0-1853 GCA_035633295.1 Ilumatobacteraceae bacterium
CATGAAGGTGCTCGTCGAGATCCACGGTCATCACCTCGACCAACTCGAGATCGCCCGACGCGTCGACCTCGTCTACGACTTCGCCCTGCCCCCACTGACCCTCGACGCCCTGTATCGAGGCGATGCGACCAACTTGAAGCGTTGGGTGGCGATGCGTCCGACGAATGCGATCAACGTGCTCGACACCCACGACGGCATCGGGATCATCGATGTCGGCGTCGATGCCCGCGATTCGAGCCGGGCCGGGTTGCTCACGTCCGAGCAGATCCACGACCTGGTCGAGTCCATCCACCAACACTCCGGCGGCACCAGCCGGGCCGCCACCGGCGCCGCCGCCTCGAACCTCGATCTCTACCAGGTCAACTGCACCTTCTACGACGCACTCGGACGCGACGACGAGCGCTACCTCGCGGCGCGGACGATCCAGCTCCTCCTGCCGGGGACCCCTCAGATCTACTACGTCGGTCTCCTCGCCGGCACGAACGACATGGAACTGCTCGCTGCGACCGGTGTGGGCCGTGACGTCAATCGCCACCACTACTCCTCCGCCGAGGTACTCGAGGCCCTCGACCGTCCGGTCGTGAGGCGACTCGTCGAGTTGCTGCGGTGGCGGTCGACGGAACCGGCTTTCGACGGCGACTTCGAACTCGTCGACTCCGAGGATCACGTCGTCGCGGTGCGCTGGTCGTCACCCGCGTCGACGGTCACCGCCGCCGTCGATCTGCGCAGCGCCGAGATCACGATCAGCACGACCAGCTGACGGGGTACCGCAGGTGGCTCTTGCCCCGTGGCCAGCTCCCCCCAAGGTCGTGACCGAGTACGAGCGGGCTGACGACGAGCGCTCAGGCGAACGCCGTGCCCGGTTCGATGTCGATCGTGGCGTGGTAGATGCCGTCACGGTCCATGATGGCGAGGTACGGGTCGGGATCGAACTGCTCCGATGACCGCACCCCGGTGCCCTGCCACACGCCGTCGGCCAGCAACTCCATCGCAATGACCGCGTTGAACCCCGTCTGCCAGCCCACTGGCTGCAACCCGAAGCGGGCCATGATGTCCTGCGCGTCGCACAGCTGATAGCTGAAGATCTCCCGCGGCTCGCCGTCCTTCAACCCGGTCACGTGGGTGCCGACGATCGCGCGTCCCACCATGCTGTCGCCCAGCGTCGACGGGTCGGGGACGAGGGCGGCGACGACATTGCGAGGAATCACCTGCTGGCCGTCGACCTCGATGGGGTCGGTGCGGTCGAGCCCGAGCGCATGCAGCAGCATGGGCGCTCCGATGAACTCCTCACCCAACGCGTACTTGAACGTCACCCGGCGGGCGTCGAGGTTGCGCGCAATCATGGCGACGTCCTCGTGCTCGACATGGACGCACTCCACGGGGCCCATCCCCTCCGGGAAGATGAAACGCTCCGGCTCGGCGAACGGCGGCAGCGTGAAGAAGCCGCGCTGCTTCTCCCACACCAACGGCGGGTTCAGGCACTCCTCGATCGTGGTCCAGATCGAGAACACCGTGGCGATCGGATAGCCCTCGACCCGCAGGTCACCACCGGCGCGGATGTTGACGTCGTGGATCTCATCGAAGAGGTGCTTGGCGGCGTGGGCGGCGAACACCTGCGCCAGTCCGGGGCTGATCCCCTGACCGACCAGGGCGAGCCGGCCGCGCTCACGCCACACGTCGTCCATCGCGAACTGTTCGTCGCCGATGATGCGCCCGACGGTGCCGTACGGATCGGTCGGATGGGGCGTGGACGTACTCAGTGCCAGATCCATGTAGTCGGCGTCGGCCGCGAGCGCAGCCCGGAACACCTGCATCACGAATCGGGGATCGACCGCATTGAGCACCAGGTCGAC
>DASQFE010000154.1:0-4096 GCA_035633295.1 Ilumatobacteraceae bacterium
GGCGAGGAACGAATCGGTCAAGACATTGTGTACCCACGCCGCCATCTCGGGCTGCCCGGCGCTGTACGGCCGGTCCCGTTCGGAACGTCCCCGGACAGGCCGGTGCGCAGTACGGACCGCAGCAACGGCGGCTTCGACCTCGGCAATCGACCCGAACGTCGTCTCGGTGACGTACACCGAGGTGCGGTTGAGCCGCCCGAAGGGATCGTCACGGTAGCGCGAGTGGTCCTCGACGCCGGCGACGACTTCGGGGTGAGCGGTCTGCACCACGAGTGCTCGGATCCCGCCGACGAACGCAGCAGCATCACCGATCACCCGCCACGACACCGAATCGGGCCCGAGAAGCCCCGGGTCACCGAGGTGATCGAGTGTGTGCTCCAACGCCCTGGGACCATGAGAGAACAACGAGGTCGTCGATGCAACCACCTTGTCCTTGAGGCTGCCGATCACGCCGCTCATGCGAACCCGAAGGTAGCTCTTGGGCGTCGACTCGGGGTTATGCCAGGTCAGGCGCTTTCGAGCTGGTCTTGCCGAGCGAGGCGCGCGCGCACGCCTATCGGTGCCGACACCTGGAAGCCGAGAAGATGGCGGTCCTCCTCGGATTCACCGGCCCAGTAGCCGTACTCACGGTTCTGACGGGCCCACGCCCGGCATTGATTGACGACCGGGCACTGGTCACAAAGCCGCTTCGCCTTGGCCTCGCGGCGGGCCCTAGCCTCGGGTCGTTCTGCTTTCGGGGGAAAGAACAGTTTCAGCTTGCCCTTGCAGGAGGCGTCTTCACGCCAGTCGGCAGAAGCCGGTACCAGCGTGGCGACGGTGTCGACGGATTCGAGAAACGATTCGACGGCGGCCATCTCACGCCGCTCGTTCGGAGAGCTCGCGTAGTTGATCGGGGATCTCGGACGAAACGACCGAGCCATGCCAGCGCGCTTCGCGCCAGCCGCGGTTGGTCTTCTTCCACACGATCGTGGCGATGCAGTCGAAGAGCGCTGTGTGTTCTCCAACGGTCAGCGATTGGCGAAACTCGACGACGGAGTAGCCGAGGGATTGCTCTCTGACGGCTTGATAGCTGATGATCTCGGAATCGGTGTCGGCGCCGAGGGCATCGAGCGTGGAGAACAGCTCGTGGAACCATTGGCTCCACGCTGGTTTGTTGCGGATCACCCTCGTCTGGCCGGTCGGGTCGACGTCGACGATGCCGAAGTCGTCGTCACAGAGCCACTGCAGCGACTCGAAGTCGTGGTCCCGAACGCTGCGCAGCAACGACAGCGTCTCGGCGTAGAAGGGACGGTGGGCGAACCGCACGGGCGGGTGATCGAGTGGAGAATCAATGCGGGAACGGGTGAAGGTTGACACGGTAAGCCTTTCGGTGGGTGGCCCGACCCGAAGGGGAGGGGCGGGCCGCCAGGACGATCAGGGCAGCATCAAATGGAGACATCGGGCAGGGCTGTTCAGGCGAGCATCGAGCGCAGCATCCACGCGCTCTTCTCGTGGATCTGGAGGCGCTGGGTGAGCACGTCGGCGGTCGACTTGTCACCGGCGGTCTCGGCGGCGGCGAACGCCGTGCGGGCAGTGCGGGCAACTGCTTCGTGACCGGAGACGAGATCGGCGAGCATCTGTTCAGCGGTCGGCGCACCGTGGGCCTCGGCGATCGAGGCAAGCACGGCGAATTGGGCGTAACTGCCGGGAGCGAGCGCTCCGAGCGAGCGGATGCGTTCTGCGATGAGGTCGACGGCTGCCCAGAGCTCGTTGTACTGCTGCTCGAACATCAGGTGCAGTGTGTTGAACATCGGCCCGGTGACGTTCCAGTGGTAGTTGTGCGTCTTGAGATACAGCGTGAAGGTGTCGGCAAGGACACGTTCCAGCTCTGCCGCAATCGAGAGCCGATCTGACTCGTCGATGCCGATATCGATCGTCTGTGCGAGGGTCGTTTGCATGAGTTGCTCCTTGACGATGCTCATGGCGTTGCCGGTTGGGCGGCCGGTCGTGCCGGCCAGCTCGGCCCCGGAAGACGCGGAATCAGTGCCCGAACCGGCGCGGGGGCGAACCGGAGTGCGCCGAGCCCACCGATTTCGATCAGGTCCTTGAGGTCGATGGCGTGGTGCATCAATGGTGGCACCAGATCAACGACCGGGCTGGCGAGCACGAGCGGGCCGAGCTGGGCGAGCCCTCGCCCGCCGGCGAGGTCGAGGACCCATCCGAGTTGCTGGAGAGACGCAGATTCGGTCGGTTCGTGGCGGACTACGCGAGCGGCGTTGCGGCCGGCAACGGTGCCGGCCTGGACGGCAATTTGCGCCGACATGGGCAGCGCGTCTCCATGCCGGTCGACGTGGCCGGCGACGTCGCCGGCAGCGAACGTGCGCTGCATGCCGGAGATTCGAAGGTCGGCGTCGATGGCGATCCGCCCGTCGCCGGTCGTCGGTACGCCGAGCCGGGCGCCGTCAGCGGCGAAGCCGCCGGCCCACACGACGTACCCTTCGATGAACTTTCCATCGACGTGGACACCATCGGAATCGATGCGATCGACAGGGTGGCCGAGATGGAGCTCGACGCCACGTCCTGCGAGGATCCGCTGAGCGCCTCTCCCGATGCCGTTGGGGAGTCCAGCGAGCAGGTGTGACGCGACTTCGACGAGGTGGACGAGAATGTCGGGATTGGCATGGGTGACGGCTCCTGCGAGCTGAACGCCCGTCGCACCTCCGCCGATGATCACGACCGATGTGGCGGCGGCGATCGCCGTGCGTAGCGCGAGGGCGTCGTCGGCCGTGCGGAGCCCGGCGGCGTGCTCGATGCCTTTGATGGGGGGCCGGGAGGATTCCGCCCCGGCAGTGATGACCAGGGCGTCGGCCTCGATGCGCCGACCGTCGGCCAGCTCGACAGCACCATCGTCTACCGAGACAACCGAGCCGGCCTCGACATTGCGCACGAACCGCCCGAGCGGCTGGCGAGCGTCACCCTTCGGTGCGGACCCACCGGCGACAGCGGCGAGGCGAGTCACGAAGTCGTGATCGCCAGTTCGGTCGATGACCGTGGCATTGATGCCGAGGCGCTCGACGGCCCGCACGGCGTGCAGGCCGGCATAGCCACCACCGACGACGAGCACACCGTCGCGCCGTTCAGATCGACTGATGCCCATCAGAACTCCGACCGCACCAGCACACGCGCACGGTCGATGCCGGCGGTTGCGCTCTGTGGACGAGACGTAGCGGGCACCAGCTGGGGTTGCTCGTCGAGCCGGCGGCCGGTCAGGAGCTCACCTCCCAGTACGACGTTGCAATACGCGCTGATCAAGAAGACGACCAGGCCGAAGGCGAAGATCACCAGACTCATGACATGACCCCGACGCGCCCACGGACGGCGGGGCAGTCGAAAGGTGACAGGGGCAACGTTCCCAGCGAGTGGTGCGAGGGAGGCCCGAGATTGACGGAGATGGGCAGACGGTTCACAAAAGACCTTTCAGATCTAGACCCAACGTTTAACATCCGTTAGTCATATTTATTTCCTAACTACTACCACACGAGCGATTTCTGATGAACATGCCGGAGAGGTGGCCCCCTGTCACCGGTCGCCTCCGACATTGTCTCGGAGTCGAAACGGACCCACCCATCGCAAGAAGCTTCGCCGCCACAGGGCCCACCGTCGATCGACCTCGCGCCGAATGGTCGTCGACCGGAAGCGTCCCGGTTGGGGACCCTTACATGAGACGTGCATGGGCGACCGCTCGAGGGCCGACGCAAGCACCCTGAACTGTCCGATCGCCATCCCCCTATCGGACACCTGTCGAGCGCTCGATTGCGGCGAATCTGCCTGTGAAAGTGTGGCGCCGCAGTAGGGCCGTGATGCAGCGCGCGATCGGACGGGCAGGCCGGGACTATGCGTGCTGAAGTGTGCGACCGCAATGCCAGGAGCCCGGCAATTCTGGAGCTGGAGCTGGAGCTGGGGCTGCAGCTCGGCGCCCGCCGCTGGATGCGAAAGGGCATGTAGGTCGGCGAGCTACCGTTGCCGGATGCCATGGTGCGATGTCGGACGTGGGCGGCTGGCTGCGTCCGTGTTCGGCGATCCAAACGGTCCGCCGGTGCTCCTGATCGCGGGAGGC
>DASQFE010000155.1:0-3202 GCA_035633295.1 Ilumatobacteraceae bacterium
CAGCATGCTCGCCAACGGCAACCTGGCCGTGACATGGGCGGGTTCGCAGTTCGACGCCACCGTCGACGGCGAGAACCTGGAATCGCTGCAGACCGACCTCGGCTTGCGCGGCGCCATCACCCTCGACCTGTCGGCACGCACCGCAGGCGAGATCAACGACGTGGTGGAGATCGTGACCACACCGCTCGCCCAGTTCACCGCCGGACCCGTCGAGGTCACCCCGTACCTCGGGGTGAACATGCGGATCAGTGGCGAGGCCGAAGCCGGTGCACAGGTCAGCATCGTGGCCCCGTTCAACGTCAGTGCGGCCCTCTCCAAAGTGGGCGGGCAGACCTCGGCGTCCGCATCCGAGCGGCCCAGCTTCCAACCCGAGATCGGGCTCCCAGACGTCGCGAACGCATTCGCGTTCGATGTCGCGGTCACGTTCGAGGTGACGTTGACGTTCATGTTGTCGATCAACGAGGTCCCGGTCGGTGGGCCGGTCCTACTGGCCAGTCTGGGCGCCGAGCTGCAGGTCGACCCCACCAGTTGGGACCTCGACGCGATCACCGCCCTGAAGTACGGGTGGTCGCGACCCGACGTGACGGGCGCACCCCTACCACCGTCAGGACGCCCCAAGAACCTGTTCAGCGAGCGACGCTTCAACATCCCGCTCCCCGACATCGGTTCGAGACCTGACGCGTCCACCCGCTGGTCCACCGGTTTCGGCATCGACCGCTACGACGAAGTCGGCGGTGTCGTCCCCGTCGGCGACGACCTGGTGCTCATCGAAGCCAGCGGCAGCCCCGGCGGCTACTCGTGGCTGACACGCCTCGACGGGACCGGCCGCCCGACGTGGCAACAACAGGGAACCCAGCCCGCAACAGTTCAGGACCTGGCACCCACCGCCGACGGCGGCATGGTCGCGGTCAGCGACCTGGGGCGCATCGAACGCTTCGCCGCCGACGGGACGCCACTCTGGGCGCGCCAAGCGGCCTTCGAAGGCTCCCCGACCCCGGTGTGGACCTCGGTTGTCGCGACCGACGGCGGAGTGATCATCGCCGGCCACGTGCACGCCATCGGTGGCATCAAAAAGGTGATCGTCGTCGACGTCGACGACACCGGGTCGATCCGGTGGTCGAATCAGATCCACCTCGACGACCTGCACCAGAACGCAGACATCACCGACATCGCCGAAGCACCGAACGGCGACCTGATCATGGTCGGTCGAGCCTGGTACTATCCCGACCCCTCCCACGATGACTGGGACGCACTGGTGATGCGAGTCGGACGCGACGGCCACGTGAAGAACGCGTTCACGCTCGGAGGCCGGCTCAGCCAGTCCGCGAGCGGAGTCGCCGTGCAGCCCGACGGATCGTACGTCATCGTCGGAGACACGAATTCGGTGCCAGGCTGGAGCCCTCGAATCCTGATGGCGTCGTTCGATTCCGACGACCAGCTGCTGTGGTCGTCGACGTACGCCGACCGGCCCGACACCGGCTACTCCCTCACTCGCACGATGGCAACCGGTGTTGCCGCTGTCCCCAACGGCGACTACGTCGTGTCGGGAACCACCGGCACCGTCACCACCGAGGCCTGGCTGATCCGCATCGACGGTTCGGGGATGCCGGTCTGGTCGAAGACCTTCGACAGTCCCGGCAAGGACGAACTGACCGGCGTGGTCGCCCTGCCGTCCGGCGTCGCAGCGTTCGGACGCACCACGACCACGGACCCACTGGCAGACCCGGTCACGGGTGGCGCCAACGACATCTGGGTCGTGCGAACCAACGTCGACGGGATGGTCCACTTCGACCCCGACAGTGGATTCGACGCAGTCAACGGCGCAGTCCACTGGCAGCTCAACGATCACACCGTGCGGACGATCCTCACGACGGTGACCGCGCTGACCGACATCAGCACCGATTCCGCATTCGGATCCGCACCCGTCACCGCCCGCGAGACACCACTCTCCTGAGCCGCTCCACCGCCTTCAACCAGGGGGCGTCGTCGACCACGATCGGCGGCGCCCCTGGCGCGCGAGTTGGCCTGGAAACCAGATCGATGCGAATCCGACCGCCGCATGTCGTCCCCCGACCCGGTGTAGCCCGAGAAACCAACACGCACATTTCGGTGAACCGTTCGAACGCCGTTGACGTACCACTTCTCGACGACAGATCGTCGTCCCACACAACGAAAGCGACCCATCATGAAGCTCCGGAACATCTCCATCCTCTGCACCCTCGCACTGAGCTTCACCGTGCCGACACAGGCAACGAATGCGTCAGCGGCAGCATCGAACGCCGCAGCGCAACCAGCCGCAACGTCAAACGTCATCGACGGAACCAGCAACACCATCGCGTACGGCCACCGGACCTCGAACTACACCTTCCACGACGTCCTGATCTCCTCGTGAACGCAGCCGGCGCCGAACGACACGGCACACAGCACGCCGAGGCCTGCGCTCCAACCGCGGACGAAATCTCACCGGAATGTCAATGTTCCCTCATGTAACGATGATGCCAATGACGCATGACCCCACGGTCGGTCTCGTGACGGACCGACTCCAACTTGAACCGCTGCGGCCTTCCCACGCCGCCGAGATGGTCACCGTGCTGGCCGCAAGCGAGCTGTACCGCTACACCGGCGGCACCCCACCGACTCTCGACGACCTCGAACGTCGCTACGCCGCCCAGACGGCCGGGAGCCCGACACCCGGCGAAACATGGCACAACTGGATCATCCGAGTTCCGACCGAGGTAGCCGTGGGCTTCTTGCAAGCAACCGTCAACGCTCAGCACGCCGAAATTGCCTGGGTCATCGCCACCCACGCTCAAGGAGTTGGCTACGCACGAGAAGCCGCCACTGCAGTAGTCACATGGCTCACGTCAGTCGGCATCAACCAGATTGACGCTCACATTCACCCCGACCATGTCCGTTCCCGCAACGTCGCAGCCGCCATCGGCCTGGCTCTGACCGACGCGCGAGACGACGACGGCGAAGACATCTGGACGTGCTCCCGCCTGGACCTGCCGAATCACGAGAAACCGGCCTGAAGGCGCGCGCGGCCTGCCATCCGGGCCTTAACCTTCGGTGACGGAGACCGCTATCGATCAGTCTCAAACACGAACGCCCGCTGGCGAACGCAGTAGGACTAAACCTTGATCCACCGACGTGGGTGGGGTGAGGTGGTTCGCGTATCCGCGTGAGAGGTCCCCTGGGCTGG
>DASQFE010000156.1:0-6482 GCA_035633295.1 Ilumatobacteraceae bacterium
ACGGCTGCGGCGAGCGAGCCGACGAGGAGTCGCGGACGGATCTTCACATCGTCGAGGCTACCGACGGCACATCTGGCGGCCCGGTCGGCCATCGCGATCTTCGTGTTTGTTCACCCTTCCCGATCCCCCTCCCCGATCCCCCTCCCCGATCCGTTTGCGTCACGCTTTCGTTGCGGGGGGCCAACGAGAGTGTGACGCAAACGGGGATCTGGGGGCAGCGGCCGCCGCCACCGGTTCAGGCGACGGCCACTGGGGCTTCCACCGGCCCGAGTTCGTCGATGACGACGACGGCCCGAGGGTGCTTGGGCGGGCGACCACAGGGCCGCTTGTTGGCGATGACGCGGCCACCGGAGAGCAACTCGCCGCCCCAGACACCCCATGGCTCCTGGCGCTCGAGTGCACCCTCGAGGCACGATGCCTGCAGCGGGCAGAGGCCGCACATTGCTTTGGCCCTGGCGATGTCGATGACGTTGTCGGAGAAGAACAACCCCGTCATCGTGCCGTGGCCGTCGGCGCAGCGAGCCACCGGTGTCCGTGCCTCCGCCGCGCCGGGCGGACGCGGACTGTCGGGTTCTCGGGGCTCGATGAGCACCGATCGGCTGACAACGGTTGCGGTGTTCATGATGATGTCCTGTTCGTCGAAGTCGGTTGAGGTGATGACGGCCGAGGTGCCCGTCGGAGTTGCGGTGGATGGATTGATGTCGAGGAGTGTCATGTGCGGTGCTTTCGTGAGTGGGTGGAGCTGATGGGATTGGGGACCGAAAAACGCAAAAGGCCGCCGGGGTGGAACCCGGCGGCCTGAGGTGAGCTGACGTTGGTCTTACGTCAGAGCTCCCAAGAGGTAGCCGGGGGTGAGTCGCTTCGACTCGGTCGTGCCGGTCATGTCGCCATGATTCACGGACACATGTCCGTTGCATCCTTGAGCGACGTTCATCGGCCATGAGGCAGAGCCGAGTGACCCGACGTGCGGGCGCGCAAAGGCGACCGACGCTGCAATCGTGGGTGACATGCTCATCGTTCGTCCTTTCGCTTCGCTGGGTGGCGGGCACAACGTGATGTGTCCGAGTTGCCAGACAACCACGCCGAGCGGGGTCCGGTCAAGGGGGTTTCGCGAATCTCTCAGAGATCGATGACGATCTTGCCGATGTTCGCGTTCGCTTCCATGTGGCGATGCGCGTCGGCGATCTGCTCGAACGGGTAGCGCGAATCGATCACGGGCTTCAATGTTCCGGCGTCGAACAGCGGCAGCATCTCGTCGATGAAGCGTTGGCTCAGGGCCAGCTTGCGTTCGAGCGGCCGGGCGCGCAGCGTGGTGCCGATCCACGTGAGTCGCTTGCCCAGGATCAGACCGATGTTGACCGGTGCCGAACCGCCGCCCATCAGCCCCACCTGGATGATCGTGCCATCCATGCGCGCGGCTTGAAGGTTGCGGTCGGCCTCGTCGCCGCCGATCACGTCGAGCACAACGTCGACGCCGCCGGGAATCGCCGAACGCAGTTCGCCGAGCCAATCGGCCGGGCTGCGTTCGAGCACCACGTCGGCCCCGAGAGCACGGCATGCATCGGCCTTGCCAGCCGAACACGTCACGGCAATCCGTGCCCCGATCGCCTTGGCGATCTGGATCGCTGCGGTGCCGATCCCCGAAGCGCCGGCGTGAACGAGCGCCCAACGGCCACTCGTGAGGCCGCCCTGCACGACGAGGGCATCCCATGCGGTGAGGAACACCTCTGGAATCGCCGCAGCATCGGTCGGTGCAATCGCAGCCGGCACTGGGAGCGCCTGACGGGCATGGGTGACGACCTTGGCCGCGTAGCAGCCGCCCGCCTCGATACCCATGGCACGGTCACCGACCGTCCACCCCACGACATCGGCGCCGACCGCACTGACCACTCCGGAGAACTCGAGGCCCGGGATCTCGATCGCCCTGCGTCGTGGATCGGGATACATGCCCATGCGCTGCAGGACGTCGGCCCGGTTGATCGCGGTGTGTTCCACGTCGACAGCTATCTCGTCACGACCCGGTGTGGGGTCATCGACCTCCTCGATCGTGAGAACTTCGGGACCACCATGAGATCGGAGCACGACAGCACGCATGCTCCGGAACCTACCGGCTACTGATCAGACAACCGATGCGTCGGGCGTCGGCACGGGTGCCGCGATGAACACGTGCTCGCGGTAATAGACCATCTCACGAATCGACTCGCGGATGTCGTCGAGTGCTCGATGCGAACCTTGCCCTCGGGGCCGGCTCGCGTCGATGTCCGGGTACCAGCGCTTCACGAGTTCCTTCACGCTCGACACGTCGATCGAGCGGTAGTGGAGGTGATTCTCGATGTCGGGCAGGTACGCGGCAAGGAACCGACGATCGGTGCCGATGGAGTTCCCGCACAACGGCACGGTCGCCGGTTCGAGAACATGCTGCTTGATGAACTGGAGCGTCGCCGCGCCGGCATCGCCGAGGCTGATGGTCGACGCCTTGATCTGGTCGAGTAGGCCGGACTTGGTGTGCATGTCAACCACGAACGGATCCATATGGGCCAGTACGTCGTCGGGCTGGTGGATGACGAGGTCGGGACCTTCTGCGAGGATCTGGAGGTCGTCGTCGGTGATGATCGTTGCAATCTCGACGATCACGTCGGCCGTATGGTCGAGTCCGGTCATCTCCAGGTCCATCCATACGAGCACCACGTCACTGTACGGCGCACATGCTGCGATCATGGAGAGGTGACAGCTTTTGCCGCCCTCCTCGGGATGCCCGGGGTCGAGGAGGTCAGCGAGCTTCGCGGACGTGTGGGCTTCATGGCCTACCACGGTGGAGCGCTCGAAGCGATGACCGATGTGATCGCCACGCGGGCCGCCGAACGGTCCTCGGCATCGCTCTACGCGGTGATCCAGCCCGACGGTATGCGTGAGCATCTCCCCTCGATCCAGGTTCGCCCGCACGAGTCGGAACAGCTTCGCGCCTTCATCGAGCACGTCGACATCGTGATCACCGTGCACGGCTTCGGGCGCCGCGGCCTGTTCGGCTCGCTCCTGCTCGGCGGCGCGAACCGGGTCTTTGCGGATCACGTCGGCGCATCACTGAGACGTTCACTGCCCGCCTACGACATCGTGACCGACGTCGACGCGATCCCCGAGCAGCTCCGGGGGATGCATCATCGCAACCCCGTCAACCTTCCTCGTGACGGCGGGGTCCAGATCGAACTCCCCCCTCGCGTGCGTGGCTCGAGCCCCCTGTGGTGGGACTGGGAGGGGCCGGGCCTGACCCCGCACACCGAGTCGCTCATCGACGGTCTCGTCGACGCAGCAACCACCTGGCCCCCCACCACCCCACCCCAACCCCAACCCCGAAATTCGGAGCCCGGGTTGCGCTGAGCGCAACATCCGCTCCGAATTTCGGGGTTGGGTGGCTGAGAACCTCAGACGGGGAGGAGCACTTCGACGACACCGCCGGGGCCGTCGCCGATGCCGATCGAGCCGCCATGGGCAGTGACGATGCCGCGGGCGATCGACAACCCGAGCCCGGCGGTGCCGGTGCGGGTGTCTCGCGCCGGATCGGCCCGAGTGAACGGTTCGAAGGCATGATCCTTGAAGTCGGTCGAGAAGCCAGGGCCCTGATCGACGACGCGTAGCGCGGCCAAGGCGTCGCGCTCGTCGACCTGCACGAACACTGTCGAGCCGTCGGGGGCATGACGGATCGCGTTCTCCAACAGATTGCGAATCACCCGTGCAAGCTGCGATCCGTCGGCGTCGACGAGCACCCGTCGGGTCGCCTCGAGCAGCAGTGCGATATTGCGGGCCGTCGCGAGCGGTCGCACGGTCTCCATTGCCTCGTCGGCGAGTTCGGTGAGATCGAGACGCATCCGAGCCAGCTCCATCGTTCCACTGACGAGGCGGCTGTGGAGTTGGAGGTCGTCGACCAGTGCCGACAGTGCGCGCACCTGGCGTTCCATACCGCTGAGGTACTGGTCGGTATCGGTGGCAACACCATCGCGTAGCGCCTCGACCGACACCCGCAGCGCGGTGAGCGGCGTGCGTAGGTCGTGCGAGATCGACGACAGCATGAGTGAACGTTCGCGCTCGACGGCATCCAGGCGGTCGACCATGACGTCGAACATCGCCGCCGCTTCGCCGAGCTCGTCGCTGCGCGTGACCCCGGTACGCGCCGTCAGGTCACCGTTCGCCACCCGCTCAGCTGCATCGGAGATCCGTTTGGCGTCACGCGCGACCGGTCCAGTCAGCAGCACCGCGACTCCAGCGGCGCCGAGCACGGCGGGGATCAACGCCCACGTCAACAGCTGCTGATCGTTGTCGTTGATGTACATGTTCTGTGCCGCGACCGCGATCACAGCAATCGCCACGCCCAGTACGGCGAGCGTTCCCACGAAGAAGCGTCGCCCGAGGCGATTCATCCCGCGTGGTCGACCACTCATGCTCATGGCTCGAATCGGTACCCAACGCCCCACACCGTGGTAATCCAACGCGGGGTCTCGGGGTCGACCTCGATCTTGTTGCGGATGCGACGAACGTGCACGGTGACCGTCGCCGAGTCCTGCCACTCGGGCGACGACTGCCACACTGATTCGAGGAGTTGCGCCCTCGAGAAGACCTGACGGGGCGAGGAGGCCAGGAATGCGAGCACGTCGAACTCCTTCGGGGTCATCTCGACGTTACGACCGTCGAGGGTCACTTGCCGGCTGAGTGGCTCGATCATCAGTTCGCCGAACACCATCGGCCCGGGCGCTGCGGTCGAGCGACCACTGGCGCGCCGAAGCACTCCGTTCACGCGAGCAGCGAGCTCGCGTGGCGAGAAGGGCTTGACCACGTAGTCGTCGGCGCCGAGTTCGAGCCCGGCGACGCGATCGGACTCCTCGGCACGAGCGGTCAGCATGATCACCGGCACGTCACTGGTGGTGCGGATCCGTCGAAGCACGTCGAGGCCGTTCACTCCCGGCAGCATCATGTCGAGCACGATGAGATCGAACGGATTGGTTTCAACGAGTTCGAGGGCGGTCGTGCCGTCGGCGGCCTCGAACACCTCGTGGCCGTCGCGGCGCAGATAGCCCGCCACCACCTCGCGCACCGTCGGCTCATCGTCGACGACCAGCACCTTCGTTGCGCTCATGGCCACAGCCTCGCTGCTGCACCCCTCGCGTTCAACCCTCACGACGTGCCGTTTTCCGATTGGCTCGCACTCGACGATCGCCCGCACCGCTCCGATTTGTGTGAGCGACAACGTCGAATCCGGCGATACTCACTCACACAAATGGCGCACCGCGAGTTTCTGTGAGGGAGAACGTCGGCGATGGCGATACCTGCTCACGCAAACCTGGGGTTGGCGGGGGGATGCACGCAGAGCGATCAGGGGGCGAGGCGGGTGATCTGCCAGGTGGTGGCGGGGGCGTCACCGTCGTTGCGGCGGTAGCGCAGACGATCGTGGAGGCGGCTCGGGCGGCCCTGCCAGAACTCCCACTCGAGGGGCACGAGGCGCCAGCCGCCCCAATGCGGCGGACGGGGAACATCACCATCGGCGAACTCCTCGTGGTAGGCAACGACGAGCGCCTCGAGCTCGGCCCGATCGGCGATCACCTCGCTCTGCGGTGAGGCCCAGGCCCCGAGTTGGCTTTCTCGCGGGCGCGAGGCGAAGTACGCATCACTCTCGGCCTCGTCGACGCGCTCGACCCGGGCTCGAAGCCGAACCTGGCGGTGCAGGTCGAGCCATGAGAACACCGCAGCAGCCATGGGAGCCGTGTCGAGCTGTCGGCTCTTGGCACTTGCGTAGTTCGTGTAGAAGACCAGACCGCGTTGATCGGCCTGCCGGACGAGCACGATCCGAGCATCAGGCATCCCATCGGCGCCAACCGTTGCCACCGTCATCGCATTCGGTTCGGCGACACCACCGTCGAGGGCGTCATCGTGCCAGCGATTCCACTGCACGACCGGGTCACTGTCGACATCGGTGACCTCCAGCCCCTCCGTCTCGTATTGCTTGCGCCGACCCCACAGTTCGGCGCGACGATTGGGCGCCGCCCAGTCGGTCATACCCCACGCTCGATCCGCTCGATGCCGCGCATGTACGGCCGCAGTACCTCCGGCACCGTCACCGATCCATCGGCGTTGCGGTATGTCTCGATGATCGCCGCCCACACGCGTGGCACGGCGAGGGCCGAACCGTTCAACGTGTGCACGAACTCCGTGCCCTTGAGGAGCTTGCCCTCGGCATCGTGACGACGGAACCGGATGTTGGCGCGGCGTGCCTGATAATCGCTGAACCAACTGATCGACGACACCTCCAGCCAGGTGTCGACACCGGGCGCATACACCTCGATGTCGAAGCTGCGATGGTGGCTCTGGCCCATGTCGCCGGCGCAGATCTCGATGATCCGATAGGTGAGACCCAGGCCGGCAATGGCCCGTTCGGCGCGCGTCACCATGTCGTCGAGCAGCGCGGGTGCCTGCTCGGGGGTGGCGAGGGCCAGGAT
>DASQFE010000157.1:0-8386 GCA_035633295.1 Ilumatobacteraceae bacterium
CTCGGCTCGGTGCGAGCCTCGGCGCAGATGATCTCCTACGAGGCGGCGCTCGGGCTCAGCCTCGCGGCCGTCCTGCTCTCGTCGGGCACACTGTCGATGGCCGGCATCGTCGACCAGCAGAACAGCGTTGTCGACTGGAACGTCATCTCCACCGGGATCGTGCCGTTCGTCATCTTTCTCATCGCAGTGACCGCCGAGCTGAATCGACCGCCGTTCGACCTCGTCGAGGCCGAGCAGGAGCTGGTCGGCGGCTTCAACACCGAGTACTCCGGTATCCGGTTTGCACTGTTCTTCCTGTCGGAGTTCATGAACGTCGTCACGATGTCGTTGATCATGGTCACGTTGTTCTTCGGCGGACCGCAGCCGCTGTTCGACATCCCGCTGGTGCCGGGCGCCATCGAGGGCACGCTGTGGCTGGTCATCAAGCTCTTTGCCTTCCTCTATCTGTTCGTGTGGCTGCGAGCCACGCTGCCGCGGCTTCGTTACGACCAACTCATGGATCTCGGCTGGAAGGTGCTCATCCCGATCGCTCTCGGCTGGTTCCTGCTGCTCGCTGCACTGCGTGAGTTCTCTCCCGACGGTGACGCGTTCGACAGCCTGCGCGTGGTGGTCATCAGCTTCGCCGTCGCGGTGGTGGCCACGGGCCTCTTCGCCGCGGCGCTCAGGGTGAGCGCCCGCAATCGAGCAGCGGTGAACGCCGACGACAGCCGCGTCAACGACAACACAGGAGCGACCGTCTGATGGGGTATCTCGAGGGTTTCGGCATCACGATTCGCCAGCACCGTCTGTTCGGCGGCGAGCGGGTGACCACTGAGTACTCCGGTGGTCGCCGCGCCAAGAAGAGGGACGACGACGCCCGCGATGTCGAGCACGACGAGAAGCTCGAGCGCCCCGAGCGGCTGCACGGACGGCACGTGTTGAACCGTTACGAGGACGGGATGGAGAAGTGCATCGGCTGCGAGCTGTGCGCCGGTGTCTGCCCCGCCGACTGTATCTATGTGCGTGGTGCCGACAACGACCCGGAGAACCCCACGTCACCGGGCGAGCGTTTCGGGTTCGTGTATGAGATCAACTACCTGCGCTGCATCCACTGCGACATGTGCGTCGAGGCGTGTCCGACCGAGGCGATCACCGAGTCGAAGCTGTTCGAGTTCTCGTTCACCAATCGCAACGACGCCATCTACACCAAGGCCGAACTCGTCGTCGACGACGAGGGCATGCCGCAGAAGCTGCCCTGGGAAGACTGGCGTGCCGGCGACGACCTCCTCACGAGTGGCTGGATGCGGGCAACGTCGCCGTCGGGCGACGCTACGTTCGAGGGAGAAGTCGGCTGGAGCGGTGAACTCGGCTACGGCGTGCGCGCTCCCGAGCCTGCGCAGCCCGAGCGTGACAAGACGGTTCGGGTCGTTGGGCAGAGGGTCGAGCGGTGAGCGACGCAACCTTCCTCGAATACGTCGTGTTCTTCTCCGCCGCGGTCATGATCCTCGGCGGCGCGATCGGCGTCATCACGATGAAGAACCCGGTCCATGCCGCGCTCGGCCTCGTCCTCACGCTGTTCGGCGTCGCCGTCCAGTTCGTGGCGATGGATGCGCAGTTCCTTGCTGCAGTCCAAGTGATCGTGTATTCCGGTGCGATCGTCGTGCTGTTCCTGTTCGTCATCATGTTGCTCGGCGTCGATGAGTCGATGGACCTGTCGATCGAGCCGATCCCGATCCAGCGCCCGCTTGCGGCGGTGATGGCCGTCGGACTCGTCGGACTGGTCGCTGCAGCAATCATCCGCGCCCGCGATGCGCTGGTGATCAATCCCGGCGACGGCATCGCCAGTGCCACCGACGCCGGAAACGACGACGCCAACATCCAACAGCTCGCCACGAACCTGTACGGCGATCATGTCTTTGCGTTCCAGCTCACGTCGGTGCTGTTGATCGTCGCTGTCGCCGGAACGGTCCTGCTGACGCGCAAGTGGCCGAAGGATGCGCCGGAAACCGAGAGCAGCGACTCGTGATCGCTGTCATCGAGCCGACCTGGTACCTGTTGCTCGCAGCGATGCTGTTCGGCCTCGGCGCGTTCGGGCTCATGGTGCGACGCAATCCGCTGATCATGTTCATGTGCGTCGAGCTGATGCTCAACGCCGCCAACCTCACATTCGTGGCGTTGGCCACACGATCGGGCGACATCAACGGCCAGACCGCTGTGTTCTTCGTGATGGTCGTTGCGGCGGCCGAGGTCGTGGTCGGCCTCGGCATCATCGTGTCGATCCTGCGCCGCCGTCCGGGTGCAACGGCCGATGATCTTGCTGAACTGAAGGGCTGAGCGCACCATGGCCGAACTCGTCTGGTTGATTCCCGCGTTCCCGCTCGCCGGGTTCCTCACGATCCTGCTCCTGGGGCGCCGACTCGGCGATCCCAAGGCCGGCTACCTCGCAACCGCGGCGGTGTTCGCGTCGTTCATCGTCGCCGCGGCCATCTACTTCGACCTCCTGAGCCGTCCCGAGGAGGATCGGGAGACGGTCGTCACGTTGTTCTCGTGGGTGCCGGTCGGCACGTTGCAGGTCGACCTCGCATTCCTCGTCGACCCGTTGTCGATCCTGATGTGTTTGTTCGTCACGTTCATCGCCGGCTGGATCCACATGTTCGCCGTCGGCTACATGCATGGCGATCCCAAGTTCTCGAAGTTCTTCCTCTACATGAACCTGTTCGTCTTCTCGATGACGATCCTGGTGCTCGGCGAGAACCTGCTCGTCACGTTCCTCGGCTGGGAGGGCGTCGGCACCTGCTCGTACCTGCTGATCGCGTTCTGGCACACCCGCGAGTCGGCCGCCACCGCCGGCAAGAAGGCGTTCGTCACCAACCGGGTCGGTGACTGGGGCGTCATGCTGGCGATGTTCCTCGCCTTCTCGGCTGTTGGCTCGTTGTCGTACACGGTGATCAACGAGAGCGCCGAGACCGGAGAGCTCGCCGCGTCGACGGCATCGGCCATCGCGATCCTGCTGTTGATCGGTGCCGCTGGCAAGAGCGCGCAGCTCCCGCTGTACCTGTGGCTGCCCGACGCCATGGAGGGCCCGACTCCGGTGTCGGCACTCATCCACGCGGCAACGATGGTGACCGGCGGCGTGTTCCTGCTCACCCGCATCAACCCGGTGATCCAGGCGTCGTACGACTGGGTACCCACAACGATCGCCTGGGTCGGTGCCATCACGGCCCTGTTCGCCGCGACCATCGCGTTGGCGCAGAACGACATCAAGAAGGTGCTCGCCTACTCGACGGTGTCGCAGATCGGCTACATGGTGCTCGCCGTCGGAACCGGTGGGTACGTGGCGGCGATCTTCCACATGGTCACCCATGCCGGGTTCAAGGCGCTGCTGTTCCTCGGAGCCGGTTCTGTGATCCACGGGATGCACGAAGAGCAGGACATGCGCAAGATGGGCGCCCTGCGCAAGTTCATGCCGATCACGGCCGCGACGTTCATCATCGGCTGGCTGGCGATCGCCGGCGTGCCGCCCTTCTCGGGGTTCTGGTCGAAGGACGAGATCCTGCTCTACGCGCTGGCCGACAACACCCCGTTGTACATCGTCGGGATCGTCACTGCGGTGCTGACGGCGTTCTACATGACCCGTCAGATCATCATGGTGTTCTTCGGTGAGGCTCGCTGGACGAGCCTTGCCAACGCCGACGAGGCACCCGAGGTCGCAGAGGGCGAGGCACCCATCGAGACGCACAATGCCCATGGCGAGTTCAAGCCGCACGAGTCGCCCCCGATCATGTGGATCCCGCTCGTGGCGCTCGCCGGCGTGGCTGCGCTCGGCGGGCTCATCAACATGCCCAAGCTGTTCGGGATCCCTGCGGGTTTCTCGTACAAGCTCGAGGAGTGGCTGCACCCGGTGGTCGAGTTCGGCGAGGCCGACATCAGCGGAACGTGGGCCTACGACAACAAGTACATCCTCATCGCGATCGCCGTGGCATGTGCGTCGATCGGCATTGCTCTCGCCTGGCTCGTCTACGAACGCAAGCGCATCAAGCCCTGGGAGCCATCGCTGTTCGCCAACGCCTGGTACTACGACTTCGCTGTCACCTGGTTCATGGGGAACCCGGGTCGTGAGAGCTTCCAGGCCGTCTCCGACTTCGACTCCAAGATCGTCGATGGTGCGGTCACCGGCACCGCGGTGGCCGTCAAGGCAACCGCGACCGAGGCGCGCAAGGGCCAGACCGGTTACGTGCGCCAGTACGCCGCGGTGATTGCGGTGGGCGTTGTGCTGCTCCTCGGCTGGTTCGTGGTGATTCGAGGAGTTCTGTGATGTTGGCCGCCGAAACGGGACCCATCGCGTTCCCCATCCTGAGTGCGTTGATCTTCGTGCCGATCATCGGTGCGATCCTGATCGCGCTCCTGCCGAAGAGTCGCCCGGAGTATCCGAAGATGGTCGCGCTCTTGGCGTCGGTCGCCACGGCAGCGATGTCGATCTGGCTCATGGCCTCATTCGAAACGTCCGACGCCGGGTTCCAGTTCGTGTCGAAGCACACCTGGATCGAGGCGTGGGGAATCTCGTGGTACCTCGGCGTCGACGGCATCTCGCTGTTCCTCGTGGTGCTCACGGGCATCTTGTTCCCGCTGGCGATTCTGGCGGTCGACGCGCACCACGACGAGAAGGCGTATCTCGCGTGGCTCCTCATGCTGCAGGCCGGGGTCATGGGGAGCTTCCTCAGCCTCGACCTGTTCGTGTTCTTCGTGTTCTTCGAGATCGTGCTCGTACCGATGTACTTCCTCATCGCCGGTTGGGGGTACGAGAAGCGGGTCGACGCCGCGACGAAGTTCTTCCTGTACACGATGTTCGGGTCGGCGTTCATGCTCGTCGGCCTCATCGCCACAGTGGCCATCGCCAGCCGCGAGATCGGCTACACCACCTTCGATCTCGTGATCATCGCCGAGCAGGCGAACTTCGCGGCGTCGACCGGGCGTTGGCTGTTCTTCGCGTTCGCGATCGCCTTCGCGGTCAAGGTGCCGATCTTCCCGCTGCACACCTGGCTGCCCGACGCACACACTCAGGCGCCGACCGCCGGCTCGGTCGTACTGGCCGGCGTGATGCTGAAACTCGGCACGTACGGCCTGCTGCGGTTCGGCGTGTACCTGTTCCCCGAGGCGTCGTACTGGAGCCGCAACCTGTGGCTCACGCTCGCCGTGATCGGCATCATCTACGGCGCCATTGCCGCCACGATGCAGACAGATCTCAAGCGGCTCGTGGCCTACTCGTCGGTCGCCCACCTCGGCTTCATCGTCCTCGGCATCTTCGCGTTCACGTCGCAGTCGATGGGTGGTTCCACCATCCAGATGGTCAACCACGGTGTGTCGACCGGTGCGCTGTTCCTCTTCGTCGGTTGGGTCTACGAACGTCGAAAGACACGCCAGATCTCCGACCTGAACGGGCTCCAGAAGGTGGCGCCGATCTTTGCCGCGGCCTTCATGCTGGTGATGCTGTCGTCGATCGGCGTTCCTGGCCTCAACGGGTTCGTCGGCGAGTTCTTGATCCTCAATGGTTCGTTCCTGACGGCTCGCTGGTGGACGGTCGTCGCAGCACTCGGCGTGATCCTCGCGGCGGTCTACCTGCTGTGGGCGTACCAGCGCGTGTTCCACGGCGAGCCCGACGAGGACAACAAGAAGTTCCCCGAACTCAAGCTCAAAGAAGGCATGGTGCTGCTGCCGTTCATCGGTCTCATCGTGTTCATGGGTATCTACCCCAAGCCGGTGCTCGACCGGATCGAGCCGAGCATCGATGCCTTGATCACCCGGGTCGAGGCGTACACCGACTACGAAGAACCCGAGCCCACCATCCAACTGCGAGACGAAGAACCCGCTGAAGAGCAGCCCGCTGACGAGGAGGGCGAGGGGTGATGATCGCGCAGCTCGACATCTTCGTCGGACCCGAGATCCAGTGGTTCGCGCTCTCGCCGCTCTTGATCCTGCTGGGCGGCGCGCTCGGACTGCTCCTGGTGGGTGCACTCACACCGCCGTGGCCGAAGCGCCTCTATGCGATCGTCTCGGCGACCACCGCTGGGGCAGCCGGCGTGATGGGGCTGGTCCTGTGGAACGACATCAGCGACAACGGACCCAAAACGCTCGTCGGCGGAGCACTCGCCTTCGACAAGCTGGCGATGTTCATGACGATCACGATCTGCCTGGGCGTGCTGCTCGTGAGCATCCTGAGCGATGACTACGTGCACGACACACCGAACCGCGGTCCGGAGATCTACGCGCTCTACCTCGTGGCCGCGCTCGGCGGCATCGTAATGGCGTCGGCGAACGACCTCATCGTGCTGTTCCTCGGCCTCGAAACACTTTCGCTCGCTCTCTATGTGCTGGCGGCAAGCAACCGACGCAGCAGTGAAAGTGCCGAGGCGGGCATCAAGTACTTCGTGCTCGGCGGGTTCGCATCTGCGTTCTTCCTCTACGGCATCGCGCTGGTCTACGGCGGTACGGGCACGACCAACATCAGCGAGATGGTCGCTGCGCTGCAGACTTCGATCGACCCGTTCAGCGACGACACGCTCGTCCTCGCCGGCATCGCGCTGCTGATCGTCGGCCTCGGCTTCAAGGTGGCCGCCGTGCCGTTCCACGTGTGGGCGCCTGACGTGTACCAGGGTGCGCCGACGCCGGTGACGTCGTTCATGGCCTCGGTCGGCAAGGCCGCCGCGTTTGCCGCCATGATCCGGGTGCTCGTGGTGGCGCTGCCGTTCTACAAGGACGACTGGCGACCCATCATCTGGGTGCTCGCGCTCGTGACGCTGCTGGGCGGCTCGATCCTCGCGGTCGTTCAGGACAACGTGAAGCGGATGCTCGCGTACTCGTCGATCAGCCACGCGGGCTTCATCCTCGTCGGGATTGAAGCAGCCGGTTACGGAGCGGGCACGTCCGATCCCGGCCCGGGTGTTCCTGCGGTCGTGCTGTACCTGGTCTTGTACTCGGTGCTGGTGATCGGCTCGTTCGCCGTGGTCACCATCGTGTCGCGCAGCACTGGCGGCGACACGAGCATCGACTCGTTCAAGGGCCTCGCCAAGCGTCGCCCGGCGTTGGCGCTTGGGTTCACCGTGCTGCTGCTGGCCCAGGCCGGCGTGCCGCTCACCAGTGGGTTCATCGCCAAGTTCGGTGTCATCCAGGCCGCCGTCGACGTCGAGAGTTACGCCATTGCGGTCATCGCCATGCTGTGCGCCGTGATCGCGGCGTTCCTCTATCTGCGAATCATGGTGTCGATGTGGGTGGGTGAATCCACCGACGAGAGCGCAGTGACAATCCCGTTCTCGATGGGTGTCGTGGTGACGTTGACGGTCGTGTTCACGATCGCCCTGGGCATCTTCCCGGGCTGGCTCATCGACGCGGCTGATCAGGTGACGCAGTACGCCCGCTGACCTGGCAGGCTTGAGGCGTCATGAAGTGGCCGACGTGGAGCCAGGCGCTGCTTGCAGCGACGATCGCCGGCCTCATCGCGGTGGCGTTTCGGAGGTCGCGGCCCACTCGTATCGGTGACCGCATCGGCCACGTCGTTGGGCCGGCAGCGCTGGAGTTCGCCTTCGTCGCGTCGCTGTACGCGATCTGGCGGATGGCCAAGAACCTGCCGCTCACCCAGGCCGACGGTGCGATCGAGCGGGCCCGCGACATCGTGCGGGTCCAGGAGTTCTTTCAGCTGCCGAGCGAACTGACGCTCCAGAGCTTCACGCTCGAACACGAGTGGCTTGCCCAGTTCTCTGCTGCGTTCTATGCCGTTGCTCACGTGCCTGGCATCGTCATCTTCCTCGTGTGGCTGTATGCACGCCACCGCGAGGTCTACCCGCACTGGCGCGACGCGCTGGCAATCGTCACGGCGTTCTGTCTGTTCATCCGCTTCGTCAAGGTTGCACCGCCGCGGTATCTCCCCGACCTCGGCTACGTCGACGTCTCGGCGATCTACAACATGTCGGTCTACGGCGAGGCCGGCACCGGCGTGTCGTCGCAGTTCGCAGCGATGCCGTCGCTGCACGTCGCCTGGGCGGCGGTCGTGGCGTTCGGTGCGCTGTCCGCAAGCACCAGTAAGTGGCGCTGGATCGGGATGGCGCACTTGGTGATCACGATGCTCGTGGTGTCGGCGACCGGCCACCATTGGTGGCTCGACGGCATCGTGGCACTGGTGCTGCTGTGGATCGCGCTCCGTCTCGACACGATCGGCCGCCAACTCGTGACGTCGTTGCGGTCGGCATCCGTGCCGATCGTCGTCCCGTCACTCGAATCGGTCGAATCGGTGGAGGTCTCCAATGACGGCGCACCCTGATGTCATCGCCGACCTCGACGGGCTCGGACTTGCCTATGAGGAGCTGGACTGCGATCCGGCGCTCGCCGACACGGCACAGTTCTGCGAGGCGTACGG
>DASQFE010000158.1:0-1728 GCA_035633295.1 Ilumatobacteraceae bacterium
ACAGGCGAGGCGTCGGATGGTGGCCACGGGGACCTCGGTGCCGTCGTGAAGTTCGCACACGGACGCATCTCGGAGGCCGGTGGTGAGGGTGTCGAGGTCGACGAGTGCAAGCAGTTCGACCCGCCCGGGTCGTTTGGACCCCTTGGCGGACGTGGCGAGAGAAACGAGGGCGAGGGCGGCGAGCTGCTGACGGCCAGCGCGGTCGTCGGGTGTCTGTTGTTTGGCGAGGGCGGCCACTTCGGCGTCGATGGCTCGGAACAGCCGGGCGCCGGCCTCGGGGTCGAACTCGCCGCGCAGCCAGTACATGCCGGTGTCGTCGTTGATGCCTTTGGACAGGGTCATCGCAGCGCGTTGGCGCACGGCTCGTGCGAGTCCCTTGTCCGCGGCGAGTTGGTCGGCGAGGCGCCCCACGAATCGGCGGAACTGCGCCGGTGTGGACGCTGCCGCGGTGCGCGCCAGTTCGTCATCCAGCGACAACAACGTGGAGCGGTCGGTGTCGTCGAGACGACCGGCGATCGCAGCGACAGCGTCTGCGTGTTCGGCACCGATACGGCCTTTGCCGAGTTGTGCCGACATCGATGGCAACGAGCCCAGGACCTCGGCGCGACGAGAGGTCCGTTGGGCTTCACGGGGCGAGCAGTGTCCGGCGCGTTCGATCAGATCCCCCGCCGGGGCCCCTGACCCTGCCGCCGCGAGCACGTTCGCTCGGCGTGCCAGCGCATGTTCGGTCTCGGCAACGAACCCCTTCAACCGTTCCAACTCCCGGAGCCCGGCCGCCACCCCACCCGCGTCGAGGCACGCCGGGTCCAGCTGCTCCAACCGCTCCACGAGTGCCCTCAACGACATACCACCAACCATAAACACGGGGTGTCACAGAGTTCCCCGAGGGAGGGAGTGAGCCTGCCTTTCGGGGTCGGGTCCGCAAGGCAGGCTCCAGCGGTCAGCGGTCCAATCGCAGCGTCCAGCGTCGTGCGTCGAGCTCGGTTCGGTCGATGCGCATCGTCGGAACGCCCGGCAGCGCGTAGTAGCCGAGCACGATCGTGATCTCGTGCGGATGCGCTTCTTGGATGCAGACGATCTCCTCATTCGAACCGTCGCCATCGGTGAGGATCCAGCGCTCCATGAGTGCCGCCAGTCCGTCGCTCGCGACGTGCTGCTCGGCGTCGAGCCTCATCGGGTGCACGCCGAGTGAGGCACCGAAGACCGTCAGAGCGTGCCACCCGTCGGGTCGTTCGTCGACGAATCCGCACAGCTCGTTGTCCTCCGTCCGGTTCACCGCATCCATGCCCGCAGAGTACGTATCCACCCCGTCGTGAAGCGCGTCGGTTTCCGGCTCGATCCGGCCCTGTCGGGTCGGGTCCGAAACGACCGGCTCACTCAGGGAGGCGGAGGATCATTCGGATCTCGTCGGCGCACGGGTCCGACGGGAGCGCCTGGTACTCGCCCGTCTCGCGAAAGCCGATCGACTCGTAGAGGAGTTGAGCTGGAGTGTTCCCGCAGGTGACCCAGAGCCCCACCGACGACGCTCGCGTGTCGGCCGCCCACTCGATCACGGCACCGACGAGCAGTCGGCCGAGACCGATCCGCCGCACTTCGGGCGCAGTCCACATGGACACCAGGTGGACCTGGTCAGGTTCGATCTCGTCGCGGTAGCCGCCGGCGATTCCGACCACTCGTTCCCCCTGGCGGGCCAGCAAGGTGATCCGCTCGGCGCCCGCTGATGCCCAC
>DASQFE010000159.1:0-11866 GCA_035633295.1 Ilumatobacteraceae bacterium
TCGATCATTGGCATGTGTTCGTCCCCTCGTTCGATGACCCGATCGGGTCAACGCGGAACGTACCACCGGGGCCCACCGCAAGGTGGCGACCCTCGTGCCTGTCCTGCCGGGCGGCCCGGTGGTCGATAGCTTTGTCGGATGGCCCGGATCCCGACGCTGCTCGAACAGGGTCGTACGTTGTCGTTCGAGTTCTTCCCACCGAAGACCTCGGGCGCGCACATGACGCTCGGGCGTACCGTGACGGAACTCGAAGCTCTCCGACCCGACTTCGTGTCGATCACCTACGGCGCCGGTGGATCCGACCGCCACCGCACCGGTGACGTCGTGGAGTGGATGCGTGTCGAGACGCCGTGGGTCCCCATGCCACACCTGACGTGTCGTGGACACTCGCGCGCCGACGTTGCTGCATTGCTCGACAACTACCAGCAGATCGGTATCGAGAACATCCTGGCGCTCGGCGGCGATCCACCCGCCGACGGAGGAGATGAGGCAGGCGACTACCACTATGCCATCGAGCTCCTGGAAGACGTTGTCGAAGCGGGCTGCTTCGCTGTCGCTGTTGCCGCTCACCCCGAGGTCCATCCCCGCTCGCCCGACCGCGCCAGCGACCGTCGCCATCTCGCCGACAAACTGTCGATCGCCGACTTCGCCCTGACGCAGTTCTTCTTCGAGGTCGAACACTGGGTGCGTCTCGTCGACGAACTCGCGGCCCTCGGCGTCGACAAGCCGGTGCTCCCTGGCATCATGCCGATCTCCAACAAGGCCCAGGTCAAGCGGATGGCTGACATGAGCGGTGCCGCGCTGCCGGCGTGGCTGGCCGACCGACTCGACGCCACCGACGATCCCGACGAGGTCCGCAGGATCGGCATCGACGTCGCCACCCGACTCTGCAGCGATCTCATCGAAGCCGGTACCCCGGGCCTGCACCTCTACGCGCTCAACCGACCCGACTCCGTCGTCGCGATCTGCGAGAACCTCGGCCTTGCGAGATCCTGACCCGACGTGAACTCCGACGCCACCAACGCGCCGACGCGGGCTGACACCCGTCCGACCCAGCGCATCGGCATTCCGTGGGGCACGGGCCCCGATGTTCCCGCCTCGAGGCGAAAGGGACGAGCACCCGAGATCAGTCGCGTCCCCTACCTGCCCGGTCTCGATGGCATGCGGGCACTCGCCGTCATGGCCGTCATGGTGTACCACGCCAACGCCGACTGGCTCCCCGGCGGCTACCTCGGCGTCGAGGTCTTCTTCGTGATCTCCGGCTACCTGATCACACTGCTGCTCATCTCGGAGCAGGAACGCACGTCGACCGTCGACAGAAAGCACTTCTGGCTCCGGCGGGCGCGCCGCCTGTTGCCGGCGCTGTTCACGATGTTGATCGCAGTCACGATCTGGACGGCGTTGTTCAATCGCGACGAACTCGGAAAGCTGCGCGGTGACGTGATCGCCGCGCTGCTGTACGTGTCGAACTGGTACCAGATCTGGACGGGAGCCGGGTACACCGCTGCGAACGAGTTCGCACCGCTGCGCCACCTCTGGAGCCTCGCCGTGGAAGAGCAGTTCTACGTCGTCTGGCCGCTCGTCATGTTCGCACTCCTCAAGGGAGGCACCCGGCGCATCGCCGGGCTCAGCCGGTGGCTCGTCGGCGCAGCATTGTTCATCACGCTCGTCACCGCACTCGTCTACACGTCCGGGCCGATCGGCACCCCGGAGGTCACGCCCGACGCGTACTGGACGATCGCTGGTCGTGAGATCTCCAAGTTCGACTGGTCGTACCTCGGGACGTTCAGCCGCGCCTCGGGCCTCCTCCTCGGCGCGGCGTTCGCCATGGTGTGGCGTCCGGTCGCGGTCATGCGCGGTCCGCTGCGCACGAAGGGCCACCTCCTCGACGTCGTCGCCGTGCTCGGACTGCTGATTCTCGCGGCGATGGTCTGGTGGATGTGGCTGATCAGCCCGTCCGGCGGCAACCCGTTCCTCTTCCGGGGCGGCTTCATCCTGTGTGCCGTCGCCACGCTGATGATGGTCGCCGCCGTCACCCACGAGCGCGCCGCCACCTCACGGGTGCTCAGCATCCCGGTGCTGCTGTGGGTCGGCACACGGTCGTACGGGCTCTACCTCTACCACTGGCCGATCTATCAGGTCATCCGCGGGATCGCCGGCGTGCATCTGAAGTTCTACGAGTTCGTCCTCGCGATGATCGCCACGGGGATCGTCACCGAGCTCTCCTACCGCTTCATCGAGACCCCGATTCGCAAAGGCACGATGAGGGAGTCGTGGCATCGCTTGCGTCGCTCACCATCGACCGGTGCCCGCAACGCTCTGCTCGGTGCGGGAGTCGTGCTCGCGGCGCTCACCGTGTTCGCAGGCGTCAGCCTCGCGACGGCCGACGTGGTGGAGAGCGACGTGCGTCAGTTGCTCGACGAGGCCGCCTCGTCGACGTGCGACGTCGTCAACGATTCGAATTGCGACGGCGTCGACGACGCCACGCTGACGGTGGAACAACCTGTCGACACATCCACGGCCGTCGATCCCGCCGGCTCGGTGGTGGTGCCACCTCCGCCCGTCGAGACCACCACGACCGTACCCCTCTTGCCGATTCCGAAGCTCGCACTCGGTGATTCGGTGATGCTCGGGGCCGCTGCACAGCTCGCCCAGGGCGGGTTCACCGTCGACGCGGTGGAGAGCCGGCAGTTCGTCAATGGACTCGACACGGTGCGTACGTTGAAGGAGCAGGGACGGCTCGGCGACGTGGTCGTGGTGCACCTCGGGACGAACGGCACGATCGAAGCGGTCGACATGGCCAGCATGATGGAGGCGCTTGCCGATGTGCCCCAGGTGCTGTTGCTCACGATCGACGTTGAACGCGACTGGACCGCCGGGAACAACGCCCTCATCTACGACACGGTGAACACGTACCCGAACGCTGCGCTTCTCGATTGGGCCGGACTCGCCGCCGCGTGCCCCGGCGACTGCTTCGCCTCCGACGGCTATCACCTGCGGACCGACGGTCAGATCTACTACGCCGCGCTGATCTCGGGCGCTCTCCAAGCCCCCGCCTGATCGATCGGAGCACCGGCGGCTCGGCACTGACATGACGCCGCCGAGGGGTGTCGCCCGGCGATACTGGATGCTCCATGTCGACCCTCGCCCCGCCGGAGGGCATCCCCATCGCTGCTGTCGACAGCGCCTACATCAGTCGTGTTCCCTATCTCCCGGGGCTCGACGGCATGCGCGCGCTCGCCGTGATCGCCGTGATGGTGTACCACGCCAACAGCGACTGGCTGCCGGGCGGCTTCCTCGGCGTGGAGGTCTTTTTCGTGATCTCCGGCTATCTGATCACCCTGCTACTGATCTCGGAACGGGAACGCACATACCACATCTCGCTGCGCAGCTTCTGGGCTCGCCGTGCCCGACGCCTGCTGCCCGCGCTGTTCACGATGATGACGTTCGTTGTCGTGTGGACCGCCGTGTTCAAGACGTCGGCGCTCGGACAGCTCCGCGGCGACGTGATCGCCGGGCTGCTGTACGTATCGAACTACTACCAGATCTGGGTGGGCCAGGGGTACACGGCAGCCGGCGACTTCGCCCCGCTGCGTCACCTGTGGAGCCTGGCCGTAGAAGAACAGTTCTACGTGCTCTGGCCCATCGTGATGGTCGTGCTGCTGGGCCGCGCCGGCACCAGGCGGGTGGCCGACGTCAGTCGCTGGCTCTTCATCGCGGCCGTCGTGATCACCGTGATCGTGGCGTTGGCGTTCTACGCCGGGCCGACGGGTGATCCGACAGTCACGCCCGACGCCTACTGGTGGATCGGCGACCGACCGATCGGCAAGATCGACACCCTCTACCTCGGCACGATCTCACGCCTGCCCGGCATTCTGCTCGGCTCTGCATTCGCCATGGTCTGGCGGCCTCTCGCGATCGTACGCGGCCCGCTGCGGTCGAAGGGGCGACTGTTCGACGTGCTCGCGGTGCTGGCGCTCGTCTTTCTCGGTTGGATGTGCTGGAACAACTATCTCGCCACGCCGGCCGGGGCCAATCCGTTCCTGTTCCGTGGTGGGCTGTTCCTCACGAGCATCGCCACGCTGATGGTGATCGCCGCGATCACCCATCGAGGATCGTCGGCGAACCGCAGGCTCGGCGGGACCGTGCTCGTGTGGATCGGACTGCGCTCGTACGGCCTGTACCTGTACCACTGGCCGATCTATCAGATGTTCCGCGGGATCGCCGGAAACAAACTCACGCTGCGTGAGTTCGTGCTGGCGGTGATCATCACGTTCGTCGTCGCGGAGTTGTCGTACCGCTTCATCGAGACGCCGATCCGAACCGGACGGTTCCGCGTATGGCGCCGGCAGGCGCGGTCCGGCAGGGCTCGTGGCCCCAAGCTGATCCTGAACGGTGCGATTGCCGTGGTGACGGTGTTCGCGGTCGGCCTCGGTGTGATGTTGCTGCGGGCACCGGTGGAGCAGAACGAGATCGCCCGGGCGCTCGACGCCGGTGGCGACTTCACCACGAACCTGCTCGACGTCGACGAGATCCCCGTGGCGTCCACGACGACATCGACGACGACCACCACCACCACCACCACCACGTCGACGACCATTGCGCCGACGACGACGCTCGATCCGGCGCTCGTGCCACTCGAGACGACGGCTGATGGCTCGATCGTTCCGACGACAGCAGCGCCCACTACGCCGCCGCCCACGACGCCGCCGACCACCGTGGCACCGACCACCGTGGCACCGACCACCGCGCCACCGGTGACGCAGCTCGGTGTGGTCAACTCGCTCGACGGCGTGACACCGCTGAATGTGCCGCCTACCGCCAGTGGGTTTCCACTCGTGGCGCTCGGCGACTCGGTCATGCTGGGTGCCGCCGAGGAGTTGCAGGCCCGAGGATTCCAGGTCGACGCCGTGGTCAGCCGTCAGATGAACGCCTTCGTTCCGACGATGGCGATCTTGCGTGACAACGGCACGTTCGGCTCTGTCGTGGTGATACATCTCGGAACGAACGGACCGTTCAGCCAGGAGACGCTCGACGCGATGCTGGCGACCGTGGCGAACGTGCCGGTGGTCGTGCTGCTGACGGGCAGAGCCGATCGTGGCTGGATCGCCGACAACAACGCTCGACTGAAGGCGGTGCCGGCCACCCATCCGAATGTCACTGTCATCGACTGGGAGGCGATTTCGGCGGGCTGTGCGGGCCGCTGCTTCTACGACGACAACATTCACCTCACCCAGTCAGGCCAGAACTACTACGCCGACATGATCGGCAAGGTTCTCGGCCAACCCTGACCCAACCCGAAATTCGGAGTGGTTGTTGCGCTCAGCGCAACAACCACTCCGAATTTCGGGGGGTGTGTTCGCTTGGGCGGGTTCGGCGTGTGGGCGTACGCTCGGGGTATGACCTCTCCAGTTCGCGTCGCCGTCACCGGTGCTGCAGGCCAGATCGGCTACAGCATCCTCTTCCGTATCGCCTCGGGCTCGATGCTCGGGCCCGACACTCCCGTGTCGCTCCAACTCCTCGAGATCACGCCGGCACTCGGCGCGCTCGAAGGGGTCCGCATGGAACTCGACGACTGTGCGTTCCCGCTCCTCGACGGCGTGGTCTGTACCGACGACGCTGACACCGCCTTCGGCGACGTCGACGTGGCGATCCTCGTCGGCTCGATGCCGCGTAAAGCCGGCATGGAGCGCGCCGACCTGTTGTCGGCCAACGGTGGCATCTTCAAGCCGCAGGGCGAAGCCCTGTCGCGCTCGGCGACTCCGGCCGTCAAGATCCTTGTCGTCGGCAACCCGGCGAACACGAACGCCCTGATCGCGCAACGCAACGCCGCCGATCTCGATCCGGGTCGGTTCACCGCGATGACGCGTCTCGATCACAACCGAGCCAAGGCCCAGCTCGCGCAGCGCCTCGGCGCGTCGGTCAACGACATCACCAAGATGACGATCTGGGGCAACCACTCGACCACCCAGTATCCCGATCTGTTCCACTGCGAGGTCAACGGCACCCGTGCCTACGACGCCGTCGGCGACCACGAGTGGTACGAGTCGACCTACATCCCCACGGTCGCCAAGCGCGGCGCGGCGATCATCGACGCCCGCGGTTCCTCCTCGGCAGCGTCGGCAGCCTCCGCCGCAGTCGACCACATTCGTGACTGGACGCTCGGCACGCCCGAGGGCGATTGGGTGTCGATGTCAGTCGTCAGCGACGGCAGCTACGGCGTTCCCGAGGGCATCATCTCGTCGTTCCCCTGCGTCTGCAAGGACGGTGAGTACGAGATCGTCCAGGGCCTGGAGATCGACGACTTCAGCCGGGGCAGGATCGATGCGTCGGCCGACGAACTCGTCAGCGAACGCGATGCGGTCACCGAACTCGGCCTCATCTGACCCGCTAGTGAGGTTCTGTGCGGAATAGTTCTCAAGTGCTGAGAACTATTCCGCAAGGAACGTGTCGGAGTGGATATTGGGCGGGGGTTACTCGGCGGTGAGTTCGAGGCCGACTTCGCCGTCGGCTCCGGCCTTGCGGATCGACAGGGTGTCGCCGGAGATCTCGTAGGTGACCTCACCGTCGAGCACGACGATCACGCTGGCCTCGAGTTCGGTCAGCTCGGGCGCACACGCCTTCTTCGTGAGCGCCATCGGACCGAACGTCATGGTGGTGTCGGTGATCTCGACGGCGGCGTTGCCGTTGTTGCAGCCGGTCTCGATCGCTGCGCTTCCATCGGTGATCGTGAGCGAAGCGCGTGAATCGTTCGGCGTGCTGCTGACGGCCTCCGTGGCGACCAGGCCGGTGACGACCCATGTGGTGCCCTCGAGCGGTGTCGGCTGCACCGTGGCCAGCGTGATCGTGGCGTCGGCGCCGGTCAGCGTCAGGGTCTCGCCGTCGAGCGAGATTTCCGGGCTACTGGTGAGGAACTCGCTCAGCCAGGTGTCCTGGGCCATGAGCGCTTCGTCGCAGCCCATCATCGTCGAGATCATCTGCGACACCTCGAGGACCCCATCGGTGATCGTGTAGCCGCCGTTCTGGGTATTGCAGCCGGCCTGGGCGCTGATCGAGTCGGCTTCGAATGCGAGTGAGATTTCTGAGTCGGCCACGAGTTCGTACCCGGTGACCGAGGTGGAGGTGAAGGCCTGGCCGTTGAGGTCGTCGGCGGTCGGGGCGGAGCCTGAACCCGAGTCACTGTCACTGCCGCAGGCGGCGAGAGCGAGGGCGGACAGGGCGAGAACGGCGAGTGCGGCTCGGGGGATCATGGCAGCTTGAGGCTCCTGAGTTCGGAGAAGTTCCGTCAGCGGTTGCTGACTGGACGAATCATGACACGGCAACGGCGCAGGAAATGCGCATCATCTGATCGACGCCTGCCTTCAGATCTTCATCGCTGATCCGCACCGTGTCGCCCGACTCGCCGAGGAGATCGCTCACCGTCATGATCGCCAAGGCCTCGATGCCCTTCACCGCCGCAATGGTGTACATCATCGCCGCTTCCATCTCCACGCCGATGTGTCCCAGTCGCTTCCACCGAGCAAACGTGGTGGGGTCGGGGTCGTAGAACAGCCCCGACGTGACGATCGGGCCGACGTGCACGGCGCCGGCTGAACCCTCCCGGCTCAGCCGGGCAGCGGTCTCGGCGAGCGTGAACGTGGCGCTCGGTGCGTAACCATCCATGGCGGCATAGCGCAACGGCGTCTGGTCATCGCTCGACGCCGACACGCCGATCACCGTGTCGCCCATCGCCATGCCGTCGCCGAGGCCTCCGCACGTGCCCACCCTGACCAAACGGGTGGCGCCGAGCATGATCAATTCCTCGAAGACGATGCCGGCACTCGGGCACCCCATTCCCGTCGACTGCACGCTGATGGGCTCGCCCTCGAACGTGCCGGTGAATCCGAGCATGCCCCTCTCGGAGTTCACCCGTCGGGCGCCCGGGTCGAAGAACGTCGTGGCGATGTACTCGGCCCGCACGGGGTCGCCGGGGCACAGGACGTTCGGGGCGTAGTCGCCGGGCTCGGCACGCAGATGGATCGGCATGCGGCGAGCGTATTCGGTGGGCGCTACTTGAGGAACTTGCTGGTGGTGTTGTCGGCGAGCACCTTGCCGCCGGTTTGGCACGTTGGGCAGTAGTTGACGGTGTAGCCCGAGTACTCGACGGCCCGCACCGCGTCGCCGCAATCGGGGCACGGCTCGCCAGTGCGACTGTGCATTGCGCTGGGCCGCTCCCTCGACGAACTCATGTCGTCACGCTTGCGCTCGTCCTCGAGCCCCTCGGCGAGGCACGAGCGGATCGCTGCGGCGACCGTGGACGCTCCGTCGGAGCCGAGCTTGCGGGTGTTGGCGAACGGTGAGACGCGGGCACGGTGGCAGATCTCGTTCGCCAGTCGTCGTCCGATGCCGGCGATCATCCGCTGATCGCGCAGGAACCCATGAACGCGCATGGAGTTCGCAGCGAACAACGCCGCGAGTTCGTCGTCGGCGATCGAGTAGGCCTCCGGCCCGAGCTTGTCGAGTGGGGCCGACGTGAGCGCCCCGACGGCCGGAACGCACCAGACACCGGCGCGACGCTCCTTGCCCTGTTCGGTCAGGAGGAGCGCGGTCTCGTCGATCGATCCGTCGGCGCGTTCGACCGGTTCGAACACGAACCGCGCCTGACCCCCACGAGGCTTCGCGGACCGCTTCGTGTCGGGCACCAGGCGCCCACCTTGCATCAGATGTACGACGAAGATGATCGGCTCGAACCGCAACAGCAGGTACTTGCCCCGTCGACCGACGTCCAACAGTGGCAGTCCGAAGGCATCCGAAGGCGGCGGAATCGCCGTCTTCAGAGCGGTGAAGTTGAACGGTGTGAACCCGTCGAGCACCCGCGTGGAGAACTGATCTGTGAGCCGCTCGGCGTGCGCCTGGATCTCCGGCATCTCCGGCATGACGAGCGGGGGATCCTCAGTCGAAAGACGTGCGTTCGCGCACCGAGGAGAAGATCGAATCGAGCGCGCCGAACACGGGCTGGCAATCGAGCAGCTTCTGCTGATCGCCGAACAACCGGATGCGTCCGCCGATGAATGCTTCCTGAGCGTTGAGCTCGCCGGTGGCGACCGCCACTGCGGTGTCCCAGTCCTGCTCCATCTTCACGTCCTCGGGGTCGGCGGGCCCGGCGCCGAACGACGCATCACCGTCGCCGACACTCAGGTGGTAGATCACGTCTCCCTCTGGCCCGGCACTCACCACCTGTGTCACACCGATGCGGTGCGACTCGGCGATCTCTCGCATGTGGTCGCTCGTAGAGACCTCGCGAGAGAGAGCATTGATCCAGTCGAGACTGAGATAGCGGATCATGGTTCGTAGTCTGCCTGATCATGCTCGCCGACGAACACCCTGACGATCACCACGACGGCCGCCACGCCGGCGCCCCGATCGAGGAATGGGTGTTCGCCGCCTGGACGCCCGACGCGGGTCTCGGCCTGATCTCGGGCCATCGGATCGTCGGTCGAACTGCGTGGTACTGGTCGGCGCTCGCCCGCAGTGGCCGGCCGCTCCTGCACATCACCGACTTCGACGTTCCCGTTCGCGCAGATCCGTTCATCGTGAAGGGGGAGGCGCTCTGGGCCGAACATCACTGCGACGCCGAGATGCAGCAGTGGTCGATCGGCAACGAAACCTATGCGTCGGCGATCGACGACCCCGATGAGGCACTCGGTCGCGCGTACGGCGACCCGACCCCGATCGCGTTCGATCTCGAGTGGTACGCAACAGCGGGTGCGACACCGCTCGAACCGGCAGGAGATCGAGCCTCGATCGATGCGGGCTATGAACAGATCGGCGTCGTTCACGGGACGATTGAGATCCTCGGCGAAGCGAGGGTGGAACTCGTCGAGGTCCCAGCCCATCGATGGCACCGCTGGACGACGGCTCTCGACAACCCCGGCGACCCCGGCGACTCTGGCTTCGGACCGTTGACGCTTCCGGTGGTGACCGCCCACACCGGGGTGCGGGCGCCGTTCGTGTTCCCGGACGGCACCGTCAGCGATCTCGTACTCACCCCTCAGGGTTGGGCGCAGCGAACTCCTCGTCGCGTTCGTTGAGGACCGGCACCGCGACGTTCGATGGCGCCGATCGGTTCGTTCGGCGGCGGCGCCCGGCGAACCACACCACGCCGAGCACCAGTGCTGCAGAAGCGAGGAACGGAGCAGCGACGGCGAGCACCAGCCCGATCGCAAACAGGATGCCAACGAACACGTCCCATCCGGTGTGCCAGGCATCCGTGATGGTGTTGCTCGATGCCGCCGTGACTTCGGGTGCCGCAACGACGTACTGCAGACTGATCGTCAGCGTCGACAACTCCACCCGGTTCTCGAGATCGCGCTGGCCGGCGAGCAGCTGTTCGAGCGCAATGGTCCGTTCGCTGATGACCCGTTCGATCTCGACGATGTCCTGGAACTCTGTTGCCTGGGTGAGCAGCACCTGAAAGCGCCCGATGACATCGCGTTCCACGCCGATCCGGATGTCGAGGTCGACGAGCTGTTCGGTGACATCGCTGGTGTCCTGCGTGCGACCGCTCAGCGTGCCGACCGTCGATCCGAGATCGGCGATCAGGGGTTCGAGGTCAACCGGTGGGACCTTCACGACGAAGTATCCCGACCCGTCGACGCCGCCGTCACCTTCGTCGCCGATGCTCACGTCGGCGTTGTACACACTCGCGTTGTTCCGCTCGACGGCGCTCAACGTGTCATCGACCGCCTTGCGCACGTTTGATGTGGTCACCGTGACGCCGGCGGTCGTGACCAGGGCCTGTCCCGACACGTCGATGCTGCTCGTCGACGATCCGGTCAGCGATGATTCGGCGGGTGGCGCCGATTCGTCGGCCACGCCGCCGGCACTTCCGTCGCCCGACCGCCCCTGCGGCGTTGCGACCGTGGCGTCGGGCACCGATGCCGAGTCGTTGTCGCTTCCGCATGCCGAGACCCCCAGCCCGACGAGAACCACGAGTGCCAATGCTGCTGTTGTGTTGTATCTCCCCATGGAACTCTGACGCTGCCAACGTCGCAGAAGTTCCCGCCGCACACGGGTTCGGGGACGGGTTCAGGGAGCGGGGTTGAAGGGGGTGCCCTCCTGCGACGAGGTGAGATCGCCGAGCGTCAACGATTCGTAGGCGATCTCGGGGTTGGCACGCACCGCGAGATCGAGCTTGCGGGCGTCGTCGCCGACGAGGATCCGCCACCGGCCCTCACGGACGCCGTCGAGGATCTCGGTACTTGCCTCGGCGGCGGTCATGGGCGCCTGATCGCGGAACATGTCGGACATCAGCTGCACCATCTCGGCGGTCTCCATGTCGAGTTCATGCGCCCCATGGCGCATCGAGTTCTCGACGATCGACGTGCCGATGTGGCCGGGCATCACGACCGACACCTTGACGTGCGGCGCGTTGACACGCAGGTCGGTGATCAGCGCTTCGGAGAACCCCTTCACGGCGAACTTTGCCGCCGAGTACGCCGTGTGAGGCCGGTCGGGGCCGATGCTCGCCCAGAATCCGTTGACGCTCGAGGTGTTGACGATGTGGCCATCGTCGGAGGCGATCACCAGGGGCAGGAATGTGCGCACACCGAGGTACACGCCGCCCCAGCACACGTTGAACGTGCGCTCCCACACCTCGCGGGGATCGGTGATCACGGAACCGCCGCCACCGATGCCGGCGTTGTTGAACAGCAGGTTCACGTGATCGGTCTTGTGCTGCGTGACCACTGCAGCGCGGAACGCCAACTGCGACGCGTCATCGGACACGTCGCAGACATGTGTGGTCACCACGGTGCCCTCGGGAGCATCGGCGAGAGCAAGTCGTCTCGTCTCCTCCATCTCCTCGACTGACAGGTCGCACAGTGCA
>DASQFE010000160.1:0-10523 GCA_035633295.1 Ilumatobacteraceae bacterium
CGGCTCGGCCCTGTTCACCGGAACGATGCGAACCTTTCTCAGCCAAGGATTCTCCGAGATCGGTCGCACCTACCCAAGCCGTCCCGTCATGCGTCGCTTCCTCTGACCCTGTACCGGCATGGGCGACGCCACCTGAACGAGCCCGGTTGCCCGTGCGCGACGGGATTACGTGGTGCAGAACTTGGGCCGTACTCAGTCACCGTCAGCGATGACATCACAGTGATTATGCGTGCCGATACCGAGCGGTGTCGGACCAGCGGTGGTTCGGGCTACGGCGTGGGAACACCGGGCAGGTCGCGGCGCACAGGGAAGTCAGCGACCACGATTTCGGCGGGGCCGATGATTCTGACCGAGTGAGGCGTGTTCGGCGGGACGACTGCCGCGGTTCCCGCAACCATTTCCTTCTCGGATCCATCAACGTTGAGCACGATGCTTCCCTCGACGATGTTCCACACCTCTTCTTGTTCGTGCTGATGCTCGTGGAGATCGTGCGCGTCGGCCGAGATCGTCCAGCGCGCGAAGGTCATGTTCTCCGAATGGAAGAAACGTCCGCGCCAGCCAGGCAATGGCGACCCTTGGATCATGTCGGTCTCGGAGAGGAACACCATCGCGCGAGCGTAGAACTCTCGCCTCGCCTTGTCACTCCGGTCATCGGGACTATGCGGTAGCGCACTTGGGCCGAAGCCGAGTGGCCCGGGGGTTGCAATGGCCGTGAATGTGGGCGCGCGTTATCGGGTGGTGGACGACAGAGCTGTGCTGACTGTCACCCGGGTCCGTGGCTCTGTCGGCATGCTCACCAGGGCGCTCGGTGGCACACATCTCAGGTGATCGTTCCTTCGGCCGCGTCCTTCAGTTCGAGGGGAATGGCGCAGTCTTTCGCTTCCGGGAATCCGAACGGTTCATCAGTGAGGCCAACCCCTTCGCAGCGGGACAGGTACCAAGGGTCTCCGTCGGAGGACCAGAACTGTTCTACCTGGGACGGGCCAAGCACCCGGATCACGTAACGAAGCACGCAGCAGTCCGTCCCCGGACGAAGGAACTCCAGTTCCTTCGCCTCTCCGTTCTCGGCCGCGTCGAAGATGCAGTCGACCATGGCTTGTTGCGCGGGAGTCAGTGAAAGTTCCTCGGCCGTGAACGATCCGCACGGGGAAGTGGTGTCCGATCCAAGAACTCCTTGGGCTCCGAGTTGGCGTCGCTTCCGCAACCGCCGACCAGCGTCCCCGCCGCGAGCAGGCCGGCGATCACCACTGCTGATCGATGCCGCACAGCAACGAGCCTATGCAGCGACGCGGCCGAACTTCGACGACAACTCGCGGACGAGAACGACACGGACCCGCACGCGGAGCTGCCGCTATGGATGGGTCGCGTGTCGTCGCCGGACTTGTCGCCAGATAATCAGTCCGACGGCCGAGGCGATTGGTACCAGGACCGCAGGCATCCACGCCGTGCTGCTGTGCCGACTCTGACACGCAGCGTCAAGGTTCGTGTTCGCACCAGCGCCGTAGCCCCCGAAGTCTCCACCACAAGCGCCCCAAGCCGCGACGAGCAACCCCAACGACCACGCGACTCCTACGATGACGCTCAGAATCATCACGACCACGACGACGGCCGTCGAGGGGGACCTTCTGAGGTCGGAACGCTCCGGTTGAGGCACGCGGCGATCGTAGATGCGGCGCAGCCCCCGTACAGACGAGTGGCAAGTCGGCGCCGATCTGCGCTCCCCTCCGTCTCAACGGGCCGCTGGCACGGTGGCGTGAATATCGAGTGCTCGGCTTGGGCCGCAGTGCGGTGCGGTCGGCGACGAGTCTGACGGGATTATGTGTTGCGATATGGGCGCCCGGATGCTTCCGCGGGCATCTGCGCGAAGCAACACTCTCTTGGGATGGTTCTTGCACCTGACGCGACGTCAGGGCATACCTTCGGTGGCATGACGGACGGCGGCGAGGGAGCAGGCAGGCGCATCGGTGAGATCGCGTCTGGTGCGGGGTTGACGGTGCGCACGTTGCATCACTACGAACAGATCGGGCTGCTCGTCGCGTCGCACCGATCTGTTGCCGGCCACCGGGCCTATACCGACGCCGATGTGGAGCGTCTGTATCGGATCCGTTTGCTGGTCGGGCTTGGTTTCTCGCTGGTTGAGGTGGGTCGAGCGCTCGATGATCCGGCGTGGGATCTGCATGCGGTGGTGTCGACGCATCTTCACGAACTCGAACGTCGTCTCGACACCGAGCGCAGGCTGCGTGATCGGCTCGTGGGTCTCGCCGCGAGAAGTGCTGATGAGCCGACGACTGCAAGCGAACTCTTCGATGTCTTGGAGGACATGACGATGCTCGATCACCCGGTTCAGAAGCGGATCTCGATCCTCGTGTACAGCGACCTGGCAGCGGCGTTCGAGTTCTTGACCGACGTTTTCGGTCTCGGACCGGGCGAGTTGATACGTGATCCGGACGGTGTTGCCGTGCATGGTGAACTCGAGGCCGGCGATGGTGTGGTGTGGTTGCATCCGGAGTCGTCGGAGTTCGGGTTGGCGTCACCGAAGACCGTCGGTGCCGCCACGGCGATGACCGCGGTCATGGTCGACGACGTCGACACCCACCACCAACACGCGCTCGATGCGGGTGCGGCCATCGAAGCGGCGCCGGTTGATCAGCCGTACGGGTACCGCGAGTACAGCGCTCGTGACTGCGAGGGTGGGCTGTGGTCGTTCATGAAAGCGATCGAGCAATGAGCGTCCCGCAACAATGTGACCTCCTGATCTGTGGCGCCACGATTCTCGATCTCCAGTCAGCGTCTGGTGTGCTGGAGGATCACGCAGTTGCGATCAGCGCAGATCGGATCGTGGCCGTCGGGCCGACCAGTTCGGTTCGTGCAGCGTGGACACCAACTCGGATGATCGATGCCACCGGCATGATGCTGTCACCAGGGTTCGTCGACGCGCACGTCCATCTGTCGGCCAACCTCGGGGCGGGACGCCCGTACCAGCCTGCGAGCGGGCCGGGGTTGTTCTCTGGTGCGAGCAGGATCGTCGAGATCGGCGACACGATGGCCAAGTTGATGGCCATCCCCGTCCCCGACGACGTGATGCGAACGGTGGCCCGAACAGCGTTCGTCGCAATGGTCCGATCCGGAATCACGAGCGTCGTCGATGCCGGCAGCAGCGCCCACCGCGGACTGATCGCGGCGGCGAACGATGTCGGCATCCGCGCAGCGATTGGGCCGACACTCGGTGACACCGCCCTCGGCTCCGACGGCAGCCTCAGCCAGCGCAGCGACCCTGCCGAACTCATCGCTGGCGCTCGCGAGTTCCTCGTCGAACACCACCGACCCCGCGCGCTCGTGAAGGCAATGGTGTCGGCTGCTGACACCATCTCGTGTTCCGACGAACTCCTCGCCCAGATCGGTGTGCTGTCCGGCGAGTTCGGGAGCCCGACACACGTCCACAGCCACATCAGTCCTGCATCGAATCGGGCCCACCTCGACGCCTACGGCGAACGCGAAACCGACCGGCTCCTGCGAGCAGGGATGCTCAGCGAGCACTGCACCCTGATGCACGTCGGCGCGCTCGACGACGGCGACATCGAAGCGTTCGCCGCCACCGGCGTGACCGTGAACCACAACCCGCTCGGCAACGCCATGCTCGGATTCGGCACCGCCCACCATCGGACGCTGCGGAGCCTGCTGGACGCGCACATTCCCGTCGTGATGGGCAGTGACTACACGCCGTCGATGTGCGCGACACCGTTCGACATGATCCGAGCCGCACTCGCCGTTCACCGCGAAGTCGCAGCAGCCGACAACGCGATCACCCTCGAAGAAGCGCTCCAGATGGCCACGAACCCCGCGAACAGCGTCGGCCGTGTCGGCGAGGTTGGCCGTGTCGCGGTCGGCCAACTCGCCGACCTCGTTGTCGTCGATGTCACGGGAGCCCACCACACCGGAAACCGCCACCCAATCCCCAACTTGGCGCTACGAGCCCGAACCAGCGACATCGCCACCGTCATCATCAACGGAACCATCGTCATCGACAACCACGAACTCGGCCACCTCGACGAAGCCTCGATCATCAACGAAGCCAACCAAGCGCTCTCGCACATCGCAGGCCGCTGACAGCGATCGGCAACTCGCACCCGACTCACGGAATTGACATTCAATCATTCGGTTGAACATACTGTGGGGGTGGCGGCCTCACTAGACCAACCGTCGTCGGAAACGTTTCGTGCGCTCGGGGACCCTGTCCGGTGCACGATTGTCGAGTACCTGGGCGATCACGGCGACACCAATGTCAACGACCTCGCTGCGCTGTTTCCGATTTCGCTCCAGGCCGTGTCGAAGCACATCAAGGTTCTCCAAGCTGCCGGAGTCGTCTCGCAGCGCCGAGACGGCCGTCATCGGCCCGTCGCGCTCCAAACATCTGCCGTCGCCGAGGCCGCTGACTGGCTCGACCAACGACGGCGCCAACTCGAAACCCGCTACGAACGCCTCGACGAGGTGCTCGCCGACCTCCAAGGAGAAACCTGACCATGACCACCTCACCGACCGTGCACACTCGCGCCGGAGAACAATCACTGAACTTCACACGCGAGTTCGATGCCCCCTCGACGCTTGTGTTCCAAGCCCACATCGACCCGAAGCTGTTCGGCCAGTGGACCGGCCCGCGAGGCACGACCTGCGACCTGGAACACTTCGACCCGACGACCGGTGGCTCGTTCCGCTACAGCGTCATCGGTGACAAGCCATACACGTTCCACGGCTGCTACCACGAGGTCACAGCGCCGACACGGATCGTGCACACCTGGGAGTTCGTCGGTGATCCGGGCCGCCCAACACTCGAAACACTGACCTTCGTCGATCTCGGTGCCGGTCGCTGCCGGATCGAGGGCCTGTCGGTCTACACCTCGGCCGAACACTGCGCCGAAATGCTCGAGTTCGACCAAAGCGGCGACGGCATGGACGAAAATTTCGGACGCCTCGATGAACTGCTCGCCAACGAACCGAGTTGAACGCGTGCCCTCCGATCTCACCAACGCTCGACAACTCACCCCAGAATCGAGCACATCAGGCATCGGGCTCACAGTCGGTCGCATCCAGGTAGCCATGCAGCTTCTGCGGGGCTGCTGTGCTCTCCGCTGCCCGATGAGGACGTCTGATGGTCCCGCGCCGACGTGATTATCGAGTGCAACGGGTCGGGCCGGACTGTTGCGCTCGCTTGCCCTTCGGGCGTGTGATTGTGCGTGATCGTTATGTGGCACTCGACCGTTTGGCTGGCAGGGTAGCGACGTAGGTCGTGCCGATCTGGATCCAATCGGTGAGCCCGGGTTCGTCGGCGACGTGCTGCACATCGAGGTGTAGCCAGCCTCGCATCTGCCGGCCTCGCATCTCAACGAGCCGCGCCGCCGACGTGGCAAGGAGATCGTCGGTGGCGTCTGGGTCGACTCGAACCATCAGGCCACCGTTGCGGTTCGCGGCCACGGTCATGTTGCCGTTGACAAGGAAGGCGAGCCCGCCGAACATCTTTCGTTCGGTCACTTCCGGGGTCGCGGCAAGGTGCTTCCGTATGCGCTCGGCGAGTTCCACGTTGTAGCTCATGGCCAGGCGGTCAGGCCGGTTGGGTGTGCTGAGCCATACGAGAACGGAGCTCGTCGATCACGTCGGGCCAGTGACGCCAGTCCAACAACAGCGTGCTGGAGCGGATCAAGTCATCTTCGATCGTGAGGAACTCAGCACACAGCACCGAGCCAGCGTTCGTGTCGGTGACGAAGTCGTACAACACCGAGGCGTGACTACCCTCAACGATGACCTTGCGCACATCGCAGCGCACCGTGATCGGGCGAAGGTTCCGAAAGCCCTGCACGAACGCTTCAGCACCTTCGGCCTCGGCTGCGACTGTGCCGCCGAAGCTGGCGTCCGGGTGGACCAGCTCTGCGAGTCGCTCGAAGTCACCTTCGCTCACCGCAGTGATGTAGTCACTGACGAGGTCGTGGTTGGACGGGTTCATCGAGAGCTCCTTTGTTCGAGTCTGCCAACTTGAGAAAACAGTAGTGATGAGACTGCTGATCTGCAAGTAATCTGAAGAGATGCGGTCGTATCATCACTTCTGCGGCTTGGCGCGTGCACTCGACGTCGTCGGGGAACGCTGGACCCTGCTCGTCGTTCGCGAACTCCTCGACGGACCCCGGGGCTACAACCAACTCCTCGATGGACTCCCTGGGATCTCCACCAACCTGCTCGCCGACCGGCTACGGAGCCTGTCTGACATCGGCATCATCAGCCGACGCGAAGACGGCCACTACGAACTCACCCCGTGGGGACATGACCTACGAGAGGCCGTCTACGCCCTGGGACGTTGGGCCGGACCGCTCATGGCCCAACCGAGAGGCGATGATCATTTCCAACCGGGCTGGCTCCACCACATGGTCATCGCCCGCTTCGATGGCCACGACCCCGAGCGGGCAGACATGACTGTCGAACTCAGCTCAGACGAAGACGTCTTCACGCTCGTGTCAGCCAACGGCCGAATCGCGCTCCAACCGGGGCGGTCCGCCGACCCCGACGTCATCCTCACCGGCCCAACCGAACCCATGGTCGGCCTCCTCCTCGGCCGCATCACCGCGACCGAATCCCATGCCAACGGCGTCACAATCCGCGGCAAAGCATCGACGCTTCGGGGCCTCCGACCCAGAGGCGAGCAGCACCGACCACCACCCCGACAGTAGGCGCTGTTCGTCCCTGGGCGGGCATGCCTCCCACCGGAGCGATGGACCTCTGGAAGTTATTGCGACGGGCAACAAGGCTCGAACAATATGCGGGCAGCGACTTGGGCCGGTATCGAGTGGTCGCTCGGCGTCTGAGAGCGGACTATCGAGCGGCGTTATCGAGCGTCGACCCACGGCGCGTTCCGCTGGCCGGTCCGAATGGGCGAGCACGCGGACCGACCAGACAGACGTCCGGTCATCTGAGCGCGGTGATGACGGCGCTCAGTGCTTGTCGCTGGGTAGTGGACATGGTGATCCAGTCGACCGGCTCGTCATCGACGTCGGGGTTGGCGCTCACGACGACGACCGCGCCGGCCGCAACATCGTGGGCTGAGCAGACCGCGAGCAGTGAGGCGATCTCGCTTTCCACGATGGTGACGCCCTCGCCAACGTAGTGATCGTGTTCGGCTTGGGTCTGACGGAACACCGCCGGGTTCGTCCAACTGACATGCCGTCGTGCGGTTGGGTCGACCGCCTTTAAGGCGGCAAGCAGTGATTCGGTCAATGCCTCGTCGGCGTCCACAACATCGCCAGGGGCGAGGTAGTGGTCCGAAATCCCTTCGTCGCGTACTGCTGCTTCGACCACCGCCACGTCACCGACCGCGACATCAGGACCCAGTCCGCCGGCAAGGTTCAAGATCACGAACCGTGATGCACCGCCGAGTGCGAGCTGGTTCTCGACCTGGCCGACATACGCCGACCCTGGGCTCATGCAACTGACCGCAACCGCCGGATCGTCGACGGTGATGAAGTAGCGGCCATTGCCGACTGCCATCTCCGGTTGCTCCACAAAGTCGTCGGACTCCGCGAGGTAGGCGGCGATTGTGGGCTGAAACGCGAACACCATCGCCGTCGGGAGCCGGCCCGGAGACCAACCGTTTCGGCGTGCCGCATCAAGAAAGGCACGCGGACTGAACGTCGTCGGCTCCAGGTGACGTCGTCCACGATCGGCAAGACGAACGCCGCCTTCAGGAGCGATCGACGCTTTCAGTCGCGGCCAAGACGCAAAGCCATGCTCGCGTGCGAGCACGAACTGAGCGTCGGCCAAACGGGCTGTTGATCGGCCACCGAGGCGATTGACCGCTGTGCTGTCACCGCCTTGCGCTGCTTGGAGCAGCTCTTTGGCCTGCCGTTTGAGCTGATCAAGGTCAGGTCGCTCCGGGAGCGAGCGAGTCGGGTGAGTAGTGGATTCCATGGCTGTCTCCTCCATCGCCTGCGACCCGCCACCAGGCAGAGGGACTGCCGTTGGCATCAATGCGATGGGCTGGACTCAGTCCTCTCCGCGGGTCCGGAAGCGCACCCGAGCGCTCACCACAACCATACACCCAGTCCTGTCTCGGTCAGGCCGAAGATGGCACCCCACCTCTTCACAGCGTCCCCGTCGGATCGGCAACGCGATTACCGAGCACCCGACTTGGGCCGGAGTCGGTCACCATCGGAGACGAGCCCATCGAGATTATCTGTGCCGGAGTGTGCGACCTCAGGGTCCTGGAAGCGGCGTGTGGGCGATGTCTAACTGCGAAGACGACGGGTGCGCTGCGAACCTTCGGCGCAGCACTCCTCGGGCGTCGGGGTTCGACGGGACATACGCTCTGCCCAATGGCAGGCGAGTACATGGTCACAGGCGAAGTCGAACTGTTCCCGCAGGAGGGTGGCTGGTTCTTCGTGCGCGTGCCCCGGTGGATCAGCGACGAGCTCGACGACATGGCTGATCGGGGCCTCATTGCCATACGGGCAACGATCGGCGACTCGACTTGGGACACATCGCTGCTCCCGATGGGCGACGGCACCAAGTTCATCGCGCTCAATGCACGCGTCCGCAAGGTGAACGTCCTCGCCCTTGGCGACCATCTGACCGTGAGATTCTCACTTCGCGACCGTTGACCGGGCCGGTGAAGCCACCGCGCTCACCGCCTGGCGATCTGGCAGTGGCGCCTGACGGCTACCCGAATCGTGAAGCCGTGGTCGGACACGCAAGCGAACGTGCGGTACCGCAATGGGGCCGAAGCGTGCGGGTGATATTGGGACTGAGAACGGGTTATCGGGCGCCGATACCGAGCAGCGGTTCGGAGGCGACGTCTCGCACGCGCCGCATCAGTAGCCAACGAGTTCGACATGAGCCCGGTCGCGACTGCCAGAACTGGGACCAGTCAGAGTCCCATCTCATGTCACGCGTGACGGTGCACCAACCAGCGCTGGAACCCCGTTGAGATAGACACACAGCGCACCACCCCCCGCAGCCTCAGCAGCTTTGACCGCGAGCGCTGCAACGGGCTCAAGACGTCGATCAATCACCGAGCCACCCACTGCTTGTGAAGCGTTTCACAAGTGAAAGCGGCACGCAAGGAGCGAATCGAACATGAGCCGCGCCGGTCCACTCATCAGACGACAAGCAGTGCCAGCAACACCGCGACAGCCATCAGTGTGATGCCGACTCCGACCCCGAGCCTACGATGCCGATCCGGCGGGTGCCATGGGCGGTCGCGGTCGGGATCCCAACGGTTCGAGCGCTTGCCCCATACATCGATGAAGAAGTCGAGGTCGTGGCCGATGATGCCCTCGAGGGTGATCACGACCCCGGTTGCGAACACCAAGAAGATGGCGCTCGTGATCGCGAAATCAGTGCCCTCGTTGCCGAGCATGGGTTGCCTTCGACTCTCAGTTGGTGCCGCTGTGTCCAGGCTGCTGCCATCGGTGATCGTCGAATAGGGGCGAACGGCTCGATCGGAGCGGCTGCCGGGCTCAGTCGGGGCGGTCAAACAATCAGACGACGAGACAACCACGACGCACGATCCGGCCGGGTCCCCAGCTGGATGAGCGGCAGACGCCAGGCCAAACCAGCGATTCCTCGAGTGGTATCACTCCGGCACACGCCACCGAAAAGGCAGAAACCGCTCAGCAGCGCCATCGAATATCGAGTGCGCGGCTTGGGCCGGCGGCTGGCGTTACGAGTGGAGTTATCGAGCGTCTCGCCGCCGGCATAGGTGATCTGCTCGCTGCGATCACCGTCGCGTTCGACCCCACTCGCCGCGCCTTCGGCACGCGAGAATGACCGCCGTGCTCGATGCTTGGCCTGATTCATCCCGCGTCGAGCAGCCGTCCACGATGCCTGCCGGCGTGTCGGCTCTCGGAAGTCTCGACAGGAGGCGGATGATCGACGAACTGCGCGACTGGAACCTTCGCCTCGCTGAACCAGCGGACGAGAAGGTGCGTGAGGTCGAGCGGCTGAACATGCTGCGACGCTTCGTCACGCCGCAACTCGCCGAGATCGCCGAGCCGGAGGAAGTGATGGACGTCTTTCGCGAGTTCCACCACGCCGTCGGCTTCGCGACGTGCGGCGAGGTCTGCTGCGGCGAGGTGGACTCCACATGCCTGAGCCGTCCCGTCCCGACCTTCGAAATCACATCGCTGTCCTGATCGAGTGAAGGGCATGGATCCGTCATGAAACGCCTCGACCGCAAGTTCGCCAACATCCTCAACGATTCGACCTCTTGAAGATGGATCTCCTGGAAACTGCTCGCCGCGTCTCGGTCGCTGACCCACGGGGCTGCCGCGTCGTGACGGGTTTCGACGGCTTCGTGGACGAGATGATCTCCGTGGTGGGTGAGCGCAGGACACTGGATGACTTCGCGCCGGTGCCGGACATCGGCACCTTCGGAGCGATGATCGCTGCCGCCGCTGGTCAGAGCAGCCTGCGCGAAATCGTCGTCACGGCCGTCCAACCGGGCGGCTGCGCTGTCAACCTGGCAGATGGCTTGGCGAGTCTCGGTG